>JAJDNS010000021.1 GCA_022340585.1 Acidobacteriota bacterium | reverse complement strand
CGCCATCCGGTGACCTCCAGGGGCTGGTCTCCGGTGTTGGTGTAGGACACACCGAAGACCGCGGCGTTCGGGAAGCCGGCGTAGGTGACCACCGTCACCTCCTTGCGGAGCCCCGCGGACTCGCCGATCAGCGTCAGGCGCCGTCCCGGGCCGAACGCGTCCGACACGTCCGAGACCCGTTTCTCGGAGAGAGTGAAGTCCGCGACGTCCTCTCCGGAGACGAGGAGAGTCTCCGAGGGAGCGAAGTCCCCGAGAGCGCCGGCAGGGACGGTCAGCCGGCTGTGCATCTGATCGTCGAACTCGAGGGCGAAGCGCTTGGTCTCGACCCTGGGCTCGATGTCGCGCTCACACCCCGGGCCCAGGAGCAGCCCCGGCGCGAGCACGAACGCAAGCAGCGTGACGAGTCCGTTTCTCATTCCTCTTCTCCTATCGGCCCTTCAGGACCACCAGCGCCACGCCGTGGGGCTCCACCTCGGCGGTGAACCCGTCCGGGAAGGCCCCGACGTCCTTCCTGGCCCACGCGTCCCGGACCTGAACGATCCCACCGAGCTCCAGTTCGCTCCAGCGAGCGGTGACTGGAGCCGCCTCCTCGCCCCGGTTGAAGAGGCCGGCGGCCACCCGGCCATCCTCCAGGGGCTTTGCCCAGACCTCGAGCTCACCGTCCTGGGCGACCCGGCGGGCCTGTCGGCCCAGGGGATCCTGGTTGATGGCGATGACCTCGGGGTTGGTCAGGGTCTCGAGCGTCTCCGGGGACATGTCGCGCAGGTCGTTGCCGGCCAGGAGCGGCGCCGCGAGGAGGGTCCACAGCGACATGTGAGTGCGGTCCTCGGTGTGGGTCATGCCGCCGTTGCCGACCTCCAGCATGTCCGGGTCGTTCCAGTGCCCCGGGCGGGCCCACTCGCCCAGCGGCTCCTGGTCGAAGCCGATCTGCTCCATCGACTCCCAGCTGTTCCCGATGTCCCCGGTGGTGCGCCAGAGGTTGCCTCCGGCGTCCGGGCCCCACTTCCAGACGTCCTCCATCCCGTACTGGCAGAGGCTGTAGACGATGGGCCGGTCGAGGGCCTGGAGGATCGCTCCCATCTTCTGGTAGACCGCCTGCATCTCGTGGTTCTCGTAGATCCGGAAGGCCCCGCACCAGTCGTACTTGATGTAGTCGATGCCCCACTCCGCGAACATCCGGGCGTCCTGCTCCTCGTGCCCGTAGCTGCCTTCCTTGTTGCCGCAGGTGCGGTGGCCGGGGGAGGTGTAGATGCCCAGCTTCAGCCCCTTCTCGTGAACGTGGTCGGCCAGGGCCTTCATGTCGGGAAAGCGCTCGTTGGGGTGCAGCACCCCGTCTTCGTCGCGCTCACCCTGCCACCCGTCGTCGATGTTCAGGTAGACGTATCCCGCGTCCCGCATCCCCGACTCCACCATGGCGTCGGCGATCTCCCGGATCATCGCGTCGGTGATGTCGAGGTGGAAGCAGTTCCAGCTGTTCCAGCCCATGGGCGGCGTCCGGGCCAGACCGTTGTCGGGGAGGGGCTGGATCTCGGGGGGCTCGATCCTCTCCGGGACGGTGCCTGCCCGCGCGAGCACCTCCTCATCCGTGGCCCGTCTCAAGAGGACGGTCATCGGAGGCATGTCCCCGGGAGGCTGGACCGTCAGCTCGATCTTGTCGTCCATGGCCTTCCCGCTGAACGGGATCTCCATCTTCTGGGTGCCGATCTCCATCTTCAGGACGAACGAGAAGGTATCCCCCTTCACCGTCCCGTCGGAGATCGGCCGGTCGAACATGTGGGTGCCCAGGGCGCCGGTGAGGTTCGTCCCGTCCTGTTGGAGGGCGATGACCGCGTCCATCAGGGGACCGCCTCCGGGAGGTCCTTCGGGCGTCTCGCCGTCCGGGCCGGCGGGCCGCGGGAGGGCCTTCTCGACCACCCACTTTCCGGTGAGGTCGGTTCTTCCCGTGCACGCGACCACCGCGGCCAGCAGGAGCAACGGCAACAGGGCTCGTCCAGGCTTCATGGTCTCCTCCGGGTCAGTGGGGGCTCGCCGAAGGCGGCGCCGGAGTCCTCTACGGGGGTGTCTTCGCCGGCCGTCGGCTCGCGGCCAGCGGCAGCCTACCACCGGAGGCCCCACCTCCCATGGGTCTTTTGATCCACGATCCCTCGCGGGCTTGACACGCTCCGTCCCGACCTGCGATACGGAGTGCGAGAGGCTGCGATGACTCATCGACGTGAGTTCCTCAACGACGTCGCGCGGATGGCGGCCGGGGTCGCCCTCGGCGCCGCCGGTGCGAGCCGGGTGCGGGGGGCAGAGAGGAAGGCCATGCCACGAGACGGCCTCACCGCCGTCATTCCCATGCCCCTTCAGGTCGTCATCGACGACGTGGGCTGGTGGTCCGGCGAGGACGGTAGCGAGCGCCAGGAGCCATACCGCACCGGCATCGATCGCCGCCACGTGCCGGCCGACTATCACGCCATCGTCGAGCTGGGACGGGCCCTCGGCATCCGGCCCCAGGCGGCCACGGTCCTGTGCGAGTGGGACAAGGAGAACATCCTGCGCACGCTTCCCGAGAGCACGTGGATGGGCGCGGAGTGGGACAACCGCCGATGGGTGGGCCCCTGGCTGGAGGAGGCGGCCGACATCATCCGGCGGAACCAGGCGCACTACGAGCTCACGATCCACGGCCTCGGGCACGAGCACTGGACGAACGGCCGATACACCCGTGCCGAGTGGGCGGACGAGAGCGGGACCATGCGCCCCCGGGAGCAGGTGGAGGCGCATCTCGATGCCTTCGAGGCGATCCTGGCGCAGCACCGGCTGGGAGGACTGCCTCGCTCCTTCGTGCCGACCGCCTTCCGCCACCGATTCGGTCCGACCGACGGGCACGCGGTGAGCATGGCCGAGGTCCTCGGATCGCGCGGGGTCACCTACATCAACACGCCGTTCGCGTCCATGGCGAACGCCGACGCGGTCCAGCATGGAGTCTTCGGGTTCGACGCCGGGGTGATGACCGTGGACCGGGGCGACGATCTGCTGGACTGGGACGTCATCGGCCAGGTGCCCGGCGGACCGTTGAACGGTCCGACCTGCGGCCTGCACTGGCCGAACCTGCTCCACCCGGACCCGGAACGCAACCCGGAGATCGTCGCCGGGTGGGTTGCGCTGCTGGCGCCGTACGACGACCGCGCCGACACGATGCTGGCTTCGGACTCGGTGCTCTTTCAGCACCAGCTGGCCCACCACGTCTGCACCCGGGTCGCGCGGTCCGCGGACGCGATCGATCTCGACTTCCGCGAGACCGTCCGGCTGCCGGGCCCGGTTGGGGAAGGCGGGCTGACCCTGAAGGTGCGAAGTGCCTCGGCACTGGGCTTCTCGTCCGACACCGTGGAGATCGCCACGAGCGCGTCGCGTCGCGCCGGGGACGAGGTTCTCCACACACTCCGGCTCGAGAGGCGGCCGGGCCTCGAGCGGGCCCGAGTGCGGTTCGCTCCCACCCCGGGCTAGCGTCCATGCCGCTCCTCGGTCAACCCGCGGTCAGAGCACGAGACGCCGCCCCTGAGCCCCCGCGGCGTGGAGAAAGGGGTTGAGCCTGTGGGCACCATCATGACCATGGGGGAAATCCTCGTGGAGATCATGGCGGCGGAGAGGGGGCAGAGCTTCCGAAAGCCGGGCCTCCTGGTGGGTCCGTTCCCCAGTGGAGCCCCGGCCATCTTCATCGACCAGGTTGCCCGGCTGGGGCACGACGCCGCCATCATCGGCTGTGTGGGCGACGACGACTTCGGCTGGCTCAACATCGAGCGGCTGCGTCGCGACGGCGTGGACACGAGCGCCATCGCGGTCCTCGAGGCGGCCGTGACCGGAAGCGCGTTCGTCACCTACGACAAGACGGGCGAGCGCCACTTCATCTTCAACATCACCAACAGCGCGTCGGCCCGCCTGTCTCCTGAGTATGTGGGCACGCCGCTGCTCGAGGACTGCACGCACTTTCACGTCATGGGATCGTCGCTCTTCTCGCCTGGCCTCAGGGAGGCGATGGCCCGGGCGATCCAGATCGTGAAAGGCCAGGGCGGTCGCGTGTCGTTCGACCCGAACATCCGAAGGGAGCTCCTGGGAATCCCGGAGATGCGCGAGGCGCTCACCTCGATCCTGAAGCAGACCGACGTCTTCCTGCCCAGCGGCGACGAGCTGACGCTTCTCGTGGAAGCCAGAACCGAAGGAGAGGCCGTCGAAGAGCTTCTCGGTCTCGGCATCCGCGAGATCGTGATCAAGCAGGGGAGCCGGGGCTGTGCGTACTACGACGCCAGGCGCCGACTGAGCGTGCCGGCGCTCACGGTTGCGGAGGTCGACCCCACCGGTGCCGGCGACTGCTTCGCCGCGACGTACGTGACGTGCCGCCACCGAGGGATGGCGGTCGAGCCGTCGCTGCGCTACGCGTGCGCCAGTGGCGCGCGGGCCGTGATGAGCACCGGCCCGATGGAGGGCACGGCCGGGCTGGCGGACCTGGATGCCCTTCTGGCTCGAGGCGAGCCGACCACCGAGGCCGGGCACGACTGAGGACCTCTCCTCCCGCGATCGCACGCGGTCCGGCGACGGTTCTCATTGGCTGGGGTTGGGCGCCCCGATGAGGGCGGCGTTGGCCTCCTGCTCCTCCCGGACGAGCTCGCGGAACCGGGCAACGGCGCGCTCCATGTCTTCCGGACGTCCGAGGGTGTTGTAGGCCCGGGCCAGGTGAAAGTACGCCTGTCGCAGCCGCGGCTCCAGCCGCGCGGCGGTCTCCAGCTCGACCACGGCTGCGCTCACCTCTCCGGTCTCGAGGAGAGAGATCCCCAGGGCCAGGTGGGCGGTCGGCGAGTCCGGCTCCTCCTCCACCGCCCCGCGGAGCGGCTCGAGGGCCTTCGCGTGCTCGCCGGCCGTGGCTTCGGACACACCGAGACCGTAGAGCGCGCCGTAGTCTCTCGGCGCCAGACGGAGCGCCCGGGTGTAGAAGTCGCGCGCCTCGGCCACGTTCGCCTTCGACACCGCGAAGTCGGACCGGGCGAGATCGCCGAGGGCCACCAGCACCTCGGCGGAAGCGGGGTCGGCTTCGAGCGCCGCCTCGTACTCGGCCTTCGCCTCCTCCTTCTTGCCCTGCGCTTCGAGCGAATCGCCCTGGAGCTGGTGGGCGCGCCCGGAACCCGGGGCCTCGGCGAGAAGACGGCCGAACTCCTGTTGAGCGAGGGCTCCCGCCGTCATTCCCACGTAGTACAAAACGTCAGGGTCGTCGGGGGCGAGGCGCAGCGCCTTCGAGAACTCTGCGTAGGCGGCGTCAAACCGGCCCATCGCGGCCTCGGCGCGCCCGAGGAGGAGCCGGGCCTGGACGTCGTTCGGGTGGTCCTTCAGCCGGTTGACCGCGAGGGCCTTGGCCCCCTCGTAGTCTCCCCCGTGGAAGGCCCGGGCGTACTCGGGAAGCTCCTCCGCGCCGACCGGAGCGGCAGAGGGCGCCAGGACGAGGAAGCCCGCGAGGGCGAATACGCCAAGGCCCGAGGTGACGAGCGTGCCCCGCGTCGGGTTGGTTAAGGTCATCCAGAACCTCGAGACACCCATGATAGCGAAGGCCCCGGGGGTCTTCCATGGCCACGTGACGACGGCGTGGGCTAGGATGGGCGGCGTGATGGTCCGACGCCGGGAGATCCCGCTCGTCGTTCTCGCCCTCGCGCTGGGGACCGGCCTCGGAGAGTCCCTCCTCCGCGCGCAGGCCCCTGTCCCCCGGACCCCCCTGAGCCCCGAGGAGGATGCCCTCATCGACGAGCAGATTGGCCAGCAGTGCTCGAAGTGCCACGTGCGGCCGCCGGCCGAGTACGTGTCCCAGGGTCAGTGGCGCTTCCGCGTCCAGGAGATGGCCGAGCGCAGCATGACCGGGACCGGTATCCCACCCGGCGAGGAGAGCCTCCTCTGGCAGCTCGACCTGGAGAAGATCATCCAGTGGCTCGAGTCCCGCGCCCCCGACGTCCTCCCCATGCCCGACGCGTGGCCCGGGAACGCGGGAGGGCTCGTCTTCGTGAAGCACCCGTACAACCCGACCGGCAACGCGCCCAAGCCCGTGGTGTCGAACGTGCACTTCTACGACCTGGACGACGACGGCCAGACGGAGATCGTGGCCTGCGACATGGGGCGCGGGTCGGTCTTCGTCGGCGAGCCGGCGCGGGCTCCGGGCGTCCTGACCCAGATCGCCCTCCTGTCGAACCCCGCTCATGCCGAGATGGTCGACCTGGACCAGGATGGGAAGCAGGACCTCCTCGTCGCCGACCTCGGGGAGTTCCTTCCCTCGGACCACGAGAGGGGGAGCGTGGCCTGGCTGCGCCAGATCGCACCCCTCGAGTTCGAGAAGCACGTGATCATCGAGCACCTCCCGCGCAGCGCCGACGCCCGGGCCGCCGACTTCGACGGCGACGGCGACCTCGACCTCGTCGTGGCTGCCTACGGCTGGCGCAAGGTGGGTTCGACGATCTACTACGAGAACGAGACCACCGACTGGGGCGATCCGCGGTTCGTTCCCTACACGATCGACGCGCGCCCGGGCCCCATCCACGTCCCTCCGGTGGACCTGAACCAGGACGGGAAGCTGGACTTCGTGGTCCTGGTCTCACAGCAGTACGAGCACCTGGTGGCTTACCTGGCCCGACGACGGGGCCCCGGGTTTCGCCAGGAGACCATCTTCCGGGCCATCACCCCGGTCTGGGGCTCGTCCGGGATCGAGATCGTCGACTTCGACGGCGACGGAGACGTGGATGTCCTCATGACCAACGGCGACTCCCTCGACGACTTCACGATCCGGCCCTTCCACGGGATCCGCCTGTTCGAGAACCGGGGAGAGTTCCCGTTCGTCCAGCACGATCTCGCGGTCATGCCCGGTGCCCACCGGGCCCAGGCCGTGGACATGGACGGCGACGGCGACAACGACATCGTGGCCTGCGCGTTCCTTCCGGGGAGCGAGCACCCGCAGTTCCAGAACCTCGCGAGGCAGGGGAGCGTGGACGAGCTCACCGCCGTCGGTTGGATCGAGCAGGTCTCCGCCGGCGAGTTCCGGCTCCACGAGCTCAAGAAGGGCGCGCCGAGCCACGTGACCCTCGACGTGGGGGACTACGACGCCGACGGCGACGTCGACATCGTCCTCGGCAACTTCGTCGGGTTCACCTTCGGCAAGACCGACACCGGCTTCACCACCGACACCTGGGTCGAGCTCTGGGAGAACCGGACACCCCGGGACGGGGAAGGGCGGACCGCCACCCCCTGACCGCCGCCGTCGGCCGGCACGTTCAGACGCCGGTGGTCGGAGCCAGGGTCAGCGTGCCGTCACCGCTCGTCCTCTGCCGGCAGGCCCAGCTCACGGGGTGCCGCACGCCCTTGACCTCCAGCTCGGCCTTCAAGCGCAGCCCCTTCCAGTCGACACTCTCGGGCAGCATGAGCAGGGCCTGCCGCACCCCCTGGGGCTTCGGGTGCCCGGGATCGAGACACCCGCTCACGATCACCGAGCCGTCCTCGCTCAGGACCGTGAGCCGGAGGACACCGGGCACGCCGGCGATGCCGTCGTTCACCATGCCGAGCACCAGGCCCTGGTGTCCCGTCCTCTCGAACTGCCAGACCCACGAGGGTCGAACCCGGTACCCGATCCGCCGCGCGATGCCGTCGATCGGTTCGGGATACCGCTCGTAGTAGTCGAGGATGTTCCGAGCGGCGATGTCGTGCCAGTTCCAGACCGACCAGTAGCTCGCCCCCAGGTCGATGACGTGGGCGATGATGTTCTCGTTGATGTCGACACCCTGGTCCACGGTCAGCCGGTCCAGGGTGCGCAACCCGATCTCGCTGACTGCCGCCACCCAGGGGGGACGGTTGGACAGGGCCTCGATCTGCATGTTCTCGATGAAGATGGTGTCTGTTCGGATCCAGTTGTGGGCGCGCACGGTCCGGTCGAGCAGCTCCGCGTTGCCCACCCGACTGTAGTCGGGCTGGGTGTTGGTCACGAGGGGAGTCCTCGTCCAGGTCGCCAGCTGCGTCTCCAGCATGCGCACGAAGGTCTCTTCCGCGACCACGTCGTCCGGGAAGGGATGCCCCTCGAACGGCCAGGTGTGCCCTTCGCCCCAGAAGCCGTACATGAAGGTGTCCATGTACTCCACGAGGGGGCTGCCGTTGAGCTCGTCGGCCAGGAGCCCGTTGAGCTCCTCGAACGCGGCCTGGTACTCCGGGTGGTCGTAGCGCGGCATCCGATGCGTCTTCCGGTACCGCACCCGCGAGGGGTCGCCCTTCCACTCGCCCTTGAGGGGGACGTAGGGGACACGCTCCATCAGGAACTCGGGCATCCCCGGGGCGGGCACGTCGGGGTTCTCGGTCATGATCCGGAAGGCCACGCGCTTGCCGTACTGCCGGGCCAGGTCGAAGGTGATCTTCCAGTAGTCGGGGAAGTCCAGGCGCCCGGGTCGCAGCTGGACGTCGCGCCAGTCGGGGCGGAGATAGACCTTCTGGACGAAGGGGAGCGCGACCAGATTCTCGATGGACTTCTCGAGGGCCTCGCCGGGAATCCGAGGGGGACCGATGTCTCCCGAGACGTAGGCGACCAGGCCCATCCCGTAGTTGGGGACGATCTCCCGGGAGGGTGTCGTGGCCATGACCACATGGCTCCCGGGCACGACCTCCTCCGGAGCGTAGGTGGGGAAGGGGCCCTGGTTCAGCCGGTCGGAGACCGGCGGCCCGGAGCCGAAGTCGTGCCCGTCCCAGAGGTGAGCGGGCACGAAGGCGCTGGCGGGGCGGGCCGCTGCCCCTGAGAAGAGGGCCGCGGTACCGGTGGTGGTCAGGAAGGCCCTACGGTCCATCTCATCCCTCCTCGCCGCCGAACGGCGACAACCCGCGCGCCGCGGGTCGCCGCCGGACGGCTCTCCCGGCGGGCGGGCCAGCCTCCCGGGCTAGCTGAACTGGGGCAGGTGCTCGGCCTGGGCTCGGAGCATCGCCTCGGTCAGCTTCTCCGCGGTCGCGTAGTCGCTGACCCCACCGTCCAGGATCAGGGCCTCGGCCATCAGCTTCCGATTGCCGGTGAGCGCCGCCTCGACCGTGGCCTCGACTGCGGCAGTGCGCCGGAGGAGGACCGATGCGATGGGGATCGGGATGTCCCCCATGGGAGGCGCGACCATCCCCTCCTGGGTGGCGACCGCCGGGACCTCGAGGACGACGTCGGGCGGCAGGTTGGTCACGATCCCGTCGTTGGGGACGTTGGCCGAGTACCACTTGCGCCGGTCGTAGAAGAAGCTGGCCAGGATGTCCAGGGCCTGCTCGTGCTCCCCGCCGGTGGAGAGCAGCTTCTCCTTGTCGATGGGGCCCGGGTGCTTCGCCATGCTGAGGGTCTCGTCGTAGATGCGGTCCCCGGCCTCGATCGTCTTCTCGAACGAGTACGCGTCCACCCCCAGGGTGCTGCCGTAGTACTTCCCGCCCGGGAAGCGCTCGAGGAAGAACTCGGTGACGTGGCGGTCCATGGGAGCGGGGAAGGCCCCGAACTCGTCGAAGAGCTCCCAGCTGAAGGGGTGGGTCAGCATCCCCGGGTTCCTCTCCTGGCCCCAGGCGTTGGCCCAGCTGTCATGGTCGATCCCCCGTGCCCGGCGCTCGGCCAGGCGCTGGCGGACGAGGGGCCACACGTCGCGCCCCTCGGACCGGCACTCGAGGATCCAGGTGAGGTGGTTCAGGCCCGCCCAGCTCCCGGTGATGCCCTCCTCGGGGACGCCCGCGAAGCGGGCGAGCCAGCGCATCGTGTCGTGGGTCCCGTGACACAGCCCCACCGGCCGGACGTTGGTCTTCCGCCACAGGGCCCGGACCACCGCGGTCATGGGATTGCCGTAGTTGATGAAGCGGGCGTTCGGGCACATCCGGTCGCAGTCGGTGGCGATGTCGACCATGGGGGGGATCATGCGCATCGAGCGCGACACCCCGCCCGGGCCCACCGAGTCGCCCACCGGCTGGAAGATCCCGAACTCGCGGGGGACGAAGACGTCCTGCTCCCAGGCCCGGCGGCTGCCGACCCCGATGGTGCAGATGATGATCGTGGCCCCGTCGAGGACGTCCCGGCGGTCGACCGCGGCGGTGATCTTCGCCGGCCGATCCGCCGCGGCCATGTACTTCCGGACCATCTTCTCGGTGGCCTCGAGGATCACCGGGTTGATGTCGACCAGAGCGATCTCCCAGTCGCCCTCCGGCTGCTGCTTGATCCAGTCGATGATGATCCCCTGGGTGAACATGGCGCTGCCCGCGCCCACCAGGACCATCTTCTGCTTGGGAGGATTCGCGGGGTCCCCGGTGACGGGGACGTATCCCGACCCGGGCACGGGGGCCCGGGTCCCGGCCCGAGCCGCGCGGCCGGCCAGGGGGGCCGCCGCCGCGGCCATCATGAGGGTCTGCACCGCGCTGCGTCGGTCCATGGCTTCCTCCTCCCGATGGTCGCCTCGGGCTCGACGCGCCCGGGGCGCGGCCGGACTGTATCACGCCCCGTCGGCCACGCTGTCACTCCTCGTCGGGAGCATCCTCTGCGTCGGCGGGCTCCGGGCCGGCCGGAACCGGCGCCGCCCTCACGTCGCGCTCCCCGATCTGCTGCCGCCACATCGCGTAGTAGAGACCCCTGCCCTCCACCAGCGCGTCATGGGTGCCGTGCTCCACGATCCGCCCCCGCTCGAGCACGTAGATGGGGTCCGCGTGCGCGATCGTGCTCAAGCGGTGGGCAATGAGGATGACGATGCGGCCTCCCTGGCTCGAGATGTCCCGGACCGCCGCCGAGATCTCCTGCTCGGTGATCGAGTCGAGGGCAGAGGTCGCCTCGTCGAAGATGAGCAGGCGCGGCTCGCGCAGGAGCGCGCGTGCGATCGAAACCCGCTGACGCTCGCCCCCGGACACCCGCAGCCCGCTCTCGCCGATGGTGGTGTCGAGGCCCCGGCCCGAGCGCTCGAGGAGGGGGTCGGCCGAGGCCTGGTGCAGCGAGTCGAGCATCTCGTCGTCGGTTGCATCGGGCTTCACGAGCAGGAGGTTTTCCCGGATGGTGCCGGAGAACAGCTGCGGATCCTGGGTGACGAAGCCGATCTGCCGTCGCACACGGTTGTAGCGCAGGCCGCTCGTGGGGATGCCGTCGATGGCGATCGTCCCGCTGGTCGGCCGGTACAGACCCACGAGGAGCTTCACGAGGGTCGACTTTCCCGATCCGGAGGGCCCCACGAAGGCGATGGTGTCTCCGAGCCGCGCCTCGAACGTGATGTCCTCGAGGGCGTACTCGGTGGCGTCACGGTACCGGAAGGCCACCTCGTCGAAGGAGAGGCTCTCGATCTCGCCCACGTCCACCGGCTCCTCCGGCCGGGGCTCGATCGGGGTGGCGAGGAGGCCGGCAAAGGCCCCGAGCGAGGCCTGGGCCTCGCGGTAGCTCAGGATCTGGTCGCCGAGCTGCCGGAGTGGTCGCAGGATGGTGTTGAGGATGAGCTGGAACGAGATGAGCTCTCCCGTCGAGAGCCTTGTGCGGAAGATGAGCCAGAGGAGGATGAAGAGGATCGACTGGCGGAGGACGTTGACGAGCGTACCCTGCACCAACGCGATCGTCCGTACCCGCCTCACCTTGTCCATCTCGAGGTCGAATATCCGGGCGGTGTAGCCCCCCAGGCGCTGGCGCTCGGCTCGGCCGAGGCCCAGGCTCTTGATGAGCTCGACGTTGCGGAGCGACTCCGTGATGGCGCCCCCCATCCGGGCCGTCTCCCGCACGACCTGGCGCTGGAGCCTCTTGATCCTCTGGCTCAGCGTGCCGGTGACCACGGCCAGGAGCAGCACTCCGAGGCCGAACACCGGGATCAGCAGCCAGTGCCGCGTCACCCCGTACCACACGAGGAAGACGACCCCGACGAGAGTGGCGTAGAGGACGTTGACGGAGGAGGTGACGAAGCGCTCGACGTCGGTGCGCAGCTTCTGCAGGAGCGCCATCGTCTCGCCGCTCGTGCGGCTCTCCATCTCCTCGTAGGAGAGGCGCAGGGTGTGGCGGATGCCGTCGTCGAACATCTCCCGTCCCGTGGACTGGACCGCGCGCTGCAGGACGTACTGCTGCCCGGCGCCGCAGAGACGGGCGAGCAGGGCCACCGCCGTCGCGACCGCCAGCCACCCGAGGGCGCCCCGCACCAGCTCGGCCTCGGGCCGGCCGCCGGGGTTGAGCGCGTATTGGTCGACGATGAGCCCGAAGATCAGCGGATCGACGAGCTGGAGGACCTGGGCGAGCCCGGCGAGGAGAAGGGCGACGGCGACGAGCCCGCGGTGCGGCCGGAGATACTGCCACAGGAGGGACATGCGGTCAGATCATAGGCGCGATACCACGAAGCGGGCGCTTCTGCGGGAGGGTCGGCCGCCCTCACTCGCAGCCCGTCGCCCCCCACAGCGTTCGTGGCGGCTCGTCGTCCGGGGCCTCGCCGCGCTCGACTCGGCCAAGCGCCTTCGCGGCATCGGACCGATCCTCGTACTCGCCGCGCAGCTCCCAGGTCGTGCCCGGCACGGAGTAGCGCATGGTCGCCGAGACCCTGCCGTCGAGGACGACGTACACCACGCGTTCGGGAGCGGACTGGGAGCGGAGCGAGTAGAGGAAGAAGCGGGGCTCGTGGGAGGACAGCTTCCGACCCAGCGCCCGGGCCGGTGCCACGAGGTCGGCGCTCGGCGGCTTGGGGTTGGCGCCGTAGCGGTCCAGCTCCTGGTGGCTCGGGGGTGGCCCCGACCGTGCCACCTCACAACCCAGCTCGGCCGCCGCCAGGTGTGCGTCGAGGGCCTCCTGGTAGCGGTCGGTCACCACGACCTCTTCCTCGAAGCGGGGTACCGCCATCATCCCCGTGAGGACTCCCGAGATCGCGGTTTCGAGATCGACGAGGGGCGGCTTCCTGGCGTTGTCCTCCGGGGCGGCCGTGTCCTTCGAAGCTGACGGCTGATGCGTCACGTCTTTCTCGACGGTGGGCGCCTCGGTGGTGGGCGGTGGTGACTCCTGGGCGTGACCGGGAGCTGCCAGGGGCAGCATCAGTGCCAGCGGGAGCGCGGCCGCCCGTCCCCCTCGTCGACAGCGCATGCTCGACCTCATCCATCGAGGCTATCAGTTCTGCCCTCGGACGAGAAGGCCCGCGACCTCCGGTCCCGTCCCGCCGCCTCTTCTCGCTCGCCGGGCACGCCCCCGGTTCCCGGACCCGGCGCGAGTGCGATAGGCTGGGCAACGGTGTCGAGCCGAGTCCCGAGGATCGCCCTCGCCGCTCTCGTCGCGGCGGCGTCCCCTGCCTTCGACCAGGCGCCGGCCCCGCCCCCGGGCGAATCACCCATCGGGATGGTGGCCCGCGGCGTCCGGGTGGACGTGATCGCCGAAGACGAAGACGGCCAGCCGGTGACCGATCTCCGTTCTGAGGAGCTCGTCCTGACTGACGAGGGGCGGCGTGAGGAGATCGTCGCGTTCACCGGCGCCGGCGACGAGTCGGTGCCGGAGGCGCCGAAGCCTCTTCCCCGAAACACCTTCACCAACCGGCTCGAGCTTCTCACCGGGAGGGCGCCGACGGTGACGGCCATCCTCTTCGACGGACTGAACACGCCGATGGCCAACCAGGAGTTCGCGAAGCGGCAGATCATCGGCTTCCTTCGGCAGATCCCCATGGGGAGCCCGGTGTCTCTCTACGCCCTGGGACGAGGACCACACGTCCTCCAGGACCTCACCGTCGATCCCGAGCCGCTCATCCGGGCTCTGGAGCAGTACCGGGGTGACACTCGGGTGGAGCCCGGAGCGGCGCCCCTGCCCACGAGCGACGCCGGCCTTCAGCATCTCGACGCCTGGTTTCAGGAGCTGTCCGTGGATCTCGTCGAGCACTACGCGCAGGACCGCGCCCTGAGAACGGCTCGCTCGCTGGTGGCCATCGCCAACCACCTGGAGCGAGTGCCGGGCCGGAAGAACCTCATCTGGGTCTCGGGCAGCTTCCCGGTGCGGTGGGTCACCCGGGACTCGGTTCCCCTGCCCGGGGTGCCGACCTCGGGGGACCAGAGCTTCTGGCCCGAGATCGAGCGGGCCGCGCGAGCCCTGGCCGGCGCGAACCTGGCCGTCTATCCGGTGGACGCGCGGGGGCTCCGGAGCACGGGGGAGTACGCGCCGGGGCAGGCCAGCATCAGCCGCCAGGCGCGGTTTGCGGACCGTGCCGGCTTCGAGACCATGGAGGCCCTGGCCGAGCGCACCGGCGGGCGGGCCTTCGTCAACAGCAACGACCTGGGACGCGCGTTCCGCCAGGCCGTCGACGACTCTCGCGCCGCCTACATCCTCGGCTACGAGCCCTCACACGACGAGTGGAAGGGGGAGTTCCGTCGGATCGAGGTGAAGACCACCCGTCCCGGGGTGCGCCTGCGCCACCGCCGTGGGTACTTCGCCCAGCCCAGGGTGCCCGCCGACGACTGGTACCGCCGGGGCGTCCTGGAGGCCGCCACCTGGAGCCCGATGGACGCCACTCGACTGGGCGTGACCGTCCTCGCCACACCATCCCCCGACGGCCCGTTGACCCTGGCGCTGCGTCTCCACGCCCCGGACGTGCTGCTGCGACCGGCGGGCGGCCGCTGGCGCGGGCTGCTGGACGTCTGGCTCATCCAGCTTGGTCCGGGAGACGAGCTTCTCGACACCGTCTCCCACGTCGCCGATCTGAGCCTGACCCCCGCCGATCACGGGCGGATCATGCGCACGAACGAGATCGTCCTCATGGAGCGCCTGAAGCCCAGGGAGGGCACCGTCCTGCTGCGGATCCTCGTCCGCGACGTCACCAGCGGGGCCCTCGGCTCGGTCAGCATTCCCCTGGATCGAGTCGAGCGGGATGCCTCGTAGGAGCATCGTCGCGATCCTGTGGGCCCTGGCGGCCCTCGCTCCCGTGGGCGCCCAGGCCGGCGAGGATCCCGCGGACTACGCCGATCCCCTCATCGGGACCTCCAACTCCCGGTGGATGCTGGGCCCCTACGCCGGCGTCCCGTTCGGGATGGTCCAGCTGGGACCCGACAACCAGACCTCCGGTTGGATGTCCGGCTACGAGTACTCGATCAACAACGTGACCGGCTTCAGCCACATCCACGCCTGGACCATGGGTGGACTGATGCTGATGCCCTCGACGCTGGATCTCGCCATCGAGGACGGGGCGGTCGACCGGCCCTACCGCGGGGCGCAGGCGGGATACCACTCCCGCGTCCTCAAGGAGACCGAAGAAGCCAGCCCCGGGTACTACGCGGTCCACCTCTACGACCCGGACGTGTACGCCGAGATGACGGCCAGCACACGGTGCGGCTTCCTCCGCTTCACGTATCCAGAGGCACCGGAGGCCCGGGTCCTGGTCGACCTCGCCTTCCCGTCCGAGTACCGCTTCCGCCTCCGGGACGCGGTGATCCGGAAGGTCGGGCCGGCGGAGCTCGAGGGCTACGCCCGGTCCCACACGAACGAGTGGGACGAGTACACCCTGCACTTCGTGATCCGGTTCAGCCGCCCCCTCCGCTCGCTGGGGGGCTGGGTGGGCGAGGACCGCCTCGCCGACGTGGAGACGGTGTCGGGGGGCGGAGACGTGGGCGGGATCGTGACCTTCTCGACCGAGAAGGGCGACCAGGTCCTCGTCCAGACCGGCCTTTCCCTCGTCGACCTGGAGGGGGCCCGGCGGAACCTGGAGACCGAGCTGGGCCCGTTCGGATGGGACTTCGACGCCGTGCGGGCCGCCGCCCGGGACCGATGGAACGCGCTTCTCGGCCGGATCGAGATCGAGGGCGGATCGGACACGGACCGGGTCAAGTTCTACACGAACCTGTACCGGAGCTTCTGCGCGAAGCAGACCTGGAACGACGTGGACGGCCGCTATGTGGACCCCCGAGAGAAGGTCCGGAGGCTGCCCGAGGGGACGAGCCTCTACGGCGGGGACGCCTTCTGGAACACGTACTGGAATCTCAACGGCGTCTGGTCCCTGGTGGCGCCAGACATCTTGAACAACTGGGTCGTCACTCAGCTCGAGCTCTTCGACTCCACCGGGTGGACGAACAACGGTCCCACCGGCGTCGAGATGACGGGGGTCATGGAGGTCTCGCACGAGATCGCCCTGATCGTGGGCGCCTTCCAGAAGGGCATTCGCGACTACGACGTCGACCGGGCCTACGAGGCAGTCCTGCACACCGTGACCGAGCAGGGACGACGACTCACGCCCTTCTCGGGGCTGGCCGGGAACGAGCACTTGGACGTCTACCGCGAGAAGGGATACGTGCCTCTGGACGTGGATGCCGTGTCCCGGACCCTGGACTACGCCTTCGACGACTACTGCGTGGCCCAGATGGCCAAGGCCCTGGGGCACGAGGAGGACCACCGCCGGCTCCTCGCGCGGTCCGAGAGCTGGAAGAACCTCTTCCATCCCGAGCTGAAGTACATCGTGCCCCGGGACTCGTCGGGGGAGTGGATGGAGGACTTCGACCCCTTCTCCGGGCGTCACTTCATCGAGGGCAACGCCTGGCAGTACTCCTGGTACGTCCCCCACGACCTGCCCGGCCTGATCGAGAAGGTGGGAAGCGAGCTCTTCAACCGGCGTCTGGAGGAGGGCTTCGAGCGGTCCGCCCGCCACCGCTTCGCCGCCCACGCCTTCGACCGCCATCAGCCCGAGCGGCACGAGTACTACGTGAACCACGGGAACCAGGTCAACATGCAGGCCGCCTTCCTCTTCAACTACTCGGGAAAGCCGTGGCTCACCCAGAGGTACTCCCGGGCCATTCTCGACGCCTACTACGGGGCCACGCCCTACCACGGCTGGGACGGGGACGAGGACGAGGGGCAGATGGGGGCCTGGTTCGTGATGAGCGCCCTGGGCCTGTTCGAGATGGACGGGGGCGTCTCGGCTCCGTCAATGCTGGATCTGACGAGCCCTCTCTTCGAGCGGGTCACCATCCGTCTGGACCCCCGGTTCCACTCGGGCCACGAGTTCGTGATCGAGGCCCGGGGGAACTCGGCCGACAACGTCTACATCCAGTCGGCCGTCCTGAACGGTGTGGCCCTGACCGAGCCGCGCCTCCCGTTCTCCGCGATCGCCGCCGGGGGCACGCTGGTCCTGGAGATGGGCCCGCGGCCGAGGGAGGACCTGTGGCGCCGGTGATCGGCGGCGCCCTGGAAGGAGGAGCCATGAACGCGAAGGAACGGGCGCTCGTCGTGCTCCTGCGGGTGAGCGGGGCCGTGATGCTCCTCGCGCTGCTCGCCATCGTGCTTCCCACGGACTGGATGGCGGCCACCCACCGGTGGCTCGGCCTGGGGGAGTTCCCCGCCTCGCCCCTGGTCGACTACCTCACGCGCTCGGCCTCGGCGCTGTACGCCGTCTACGGGGGACTGCTGGTGCTGTTGGCGCGGGACGTGCGGCGCTTCGCCCCGGTGATCGTCTACCTCGCGGTGACCGGCCTCGTCTTCGGCGTGGTCATGATCGGGGTCGACGTCACCGCCGGGATGCCCCGTTACTGGCGCCTCGGCGAGGGCCCGATGGTGCTGGTTCTGAGCGCGGTCATGCTGTGGCTCGCCCGAGGCATTCAGCCTCTGCGTGGGTCATCGGCCTGAGGAGGGGCCGGGCCCTCCCCCTCGTCCAGGGGCTCGAACACCTCCTCCACAGTCCGGCCGAAGGCCCGGGCGATCCGGAAGGCCAGGGCCAGGGAGGGGACGTACTTTCCCTGCTCCAGGGCGATGATGGTCTGGCGGGTGCACCGGGCCTGCTCGGCGAGCCCCTGCTGGGTCATCTCGCCGTACTCGAAGCGGAGTCGGCGCACGTGGTTGCGAATCTCAGCCTTCGCCACGGTCCAGGATCCCGAAGTCGAGGAGCAGCGACACGAGGGCCGGCACCAGGTAGGCCAGAGCCGCGCTGGAGTAGGCCAGGAACCAGAGCCAGCCCACCGGCACGCAGCCCGAGGCCTCGTGGCGCTCCCAGAGCACGACGCACAGGGCGAAGACGTAGAGGAGCACGACGATCAGGCCACCGGTGGCGGCCCGGCGCCCGATGCTCTCGTCCCGCTCGTCGGCCACGACCTGCCCCGGGTGGGCCCGGGTGAGCCAGAGCATGAAAGGTGTTCCGAAGAAGCCCAGGGCCAGAAACGCCCCGCCCGCGGCGCGCCGGACCCCGTCGTCGGCGTAGTCGGCGGGGCCCCCGCCGGTGAAGAACGTCAGCCCGAAGCCGACGGCGGCGACCCCCCAGATCGCCAAGGTCCAGAGCGCCCGTCGTCTCGCCTGGGTCATGGGTGTCCTCCTCCCGCCCGTGGGCGGAGGTCGTGCCCCTCGATCCAAAGGTAAGAATTATTAAACATGATGTCAAGTATTTCTAACTCCGCCCGGGCGGAGTTCCCTTGCCGGCCTCTCCCGAGAAGAGGCGTAAGCAGCTCTGTTTCAGTGTGATGGAGGGTGCTCTCGCGGGTCGGCGGCGAAGCGGTGGGGGGCGCCGCCGAGGACCTGGTCGCTGGTGATGGTGGGGCACCAGTATCGTTCGATGTGTTCGACGACCAGGTCGGTGCCGGCGAAGTGGGAGACGAAGGGTCTCATGCGGGGGTTGTACATGGAGTCGGTGAGGTCACGAACGAGGACGACGTTCTGGCCCTGCCGGACCATCTGGCGGATGGAGAAAGGCCGGCCGAGGACGCACATGTTGGTGTGAACGCCCGCGACGACGACGTTCCGGATGCCGCGCTGCTTAATGAGGTAGAAGGCCTCGGCGCTGTCGGTGATGGCGTCACCGTCGCGGATCTCGATCGTGTCGATCTGTCGGGACCACGGGCGGCCGGTCTCGCACTGGGGCCGGCAATCGCAGCCACCGTCGGAATCGTCGATGGGGAGGGGTGGCTCGCGCCCGGGATCGCGCGGGCACCAGTCCTCGAGGGGGAGGGCGGTGGCGATCCTGGGCGCCCGCCGGGCGAGCTCGCGGCCGGGGTGATCGCGGTAGAAGTCGAGCACGTCGCTGGGGCAGTGGATGATGAGGGCGCCCTGCCTGCGCAACTCGCCGGCGAGGTCGTTGATTCGGGGCGCCATCTCGGCCACGCGTGCGGTGGCGCTCTTGCACCAGTGCTGATCCCACATGTCGCAGATGACGAGCGCGGTCTGATCGACGTGCCAGTCGAGGGGGACATCGGTGGGGAGGTACCGGGCGGTGCCCGGTCGAGCCTCGACCTGGCGGCGGGCGAGGAGGGAGAGCCTGGCCGCGGGCTCGTCGGCAGCGTGCGCGGGTGCGGTCATGCCGGCGACGAGGGCGAGGGCCACCGCCGCGCAGCGTAGGGTCGGCATGGCTGGTCTCTCCGGTTCGTGGTTCAGGCCCGCGGCGCCATGCCGTACCTGCTGCGATAGGTTCGGCCGAGCAGGTCGTTGGCGTCGTCGTCGTCGGGGAAGGTCTCGGTCTCGGCGTCGAACCAGAGCTTTCGGTTGCCGGTACGGTGCGCGATGTTGGCCATGTGGATCATGCAGCCGCTGGGGTGGAGGGTTTCGATGTCGGCGTTGGGCCGGCGTCGTGTCTTGACGGCATCGAGGAAGTCGGCGTAGTGGGGGGCGTCTGGTGGTCGTCCGAACATCTGATCGACGACGCGCCCGCCGGACTGCACGACCTGCCAGCCGCCGCCATGGCGGCCGACGGTCATGTGCAGCTCGGAACCATAGAGCTCGACGCGTGTGGCGTTCTGGGTCCAATAGGGGAACTCGTCGTTTCGGCGGATGGTGCTCTCCGTCTTGCGCATGTAGCGCGGATAGTTGGAGTGCTCGAACGTGATCACGAAGTCGTCGAAGTCGTAGTTGGTGACGAGGAGATCGGGGACCTGTGAGTCGTCGTCGCGGTGCTGGAGCCTGCCGCCGGTGGCGACGACGGCTCTTGGCATTCCAGGATCGCCCATGAGCATCATGGCGAGGTCGAGCTGGTGGATGCCATCGTCGCAGAGATCGCCGCCGGAGAAGTCCCAGAAGTGATGCCAGCCGCCGGCAAAGATGTGCTGGTGGTACGGCCTCTCGGGCGCGGGCCCGAGCCAGGCGTCCCAGTCGAACCCGGGCGGTGGCTGGCCGGGGTCGCCGAGAGTGAATGGGCTCCCGGGCTTGAGGTTGTAGACCTTGACGAGCCGGACGTCGCCGATCTTGCCGCTGCGGACGTAGTCGAGGGCGGCGAGGTTGTAGGGGGCGCTGCGGTTCTGGGTACCGACCTGCAGGACGCGTCGGGTCTGCCGGGCGACGTCGAGCATGATTCGGCTCTCGCGGATGTCGTAGCAGTGCGGCTTCTCGACGTAGACGTCCTTTCCGGCGCGGCAGGCGGCGACGGAGGCCGGTGCGTGCCAGTGATCGGGGGTGGCGACGATGACGGCATCGACGTCGCCGGCGTCGAAGACGCGTCTCATGTCCGTCTCGAGTCTTGGGGCCTTCTGCTGGATGGGCTCGATGAACCTGGCGGCGGCCGCGCGTCGGCCCTCGTGGAGGTCGCAGAGGCAAACGGCGTCGGCACCCTGCTCGATCATGCCCCGGATGACGTACTGCCCGCGTCCCCCGCAGCCGACGAGGGCCACGCGGACGCGATCGTTGGCGCCGAGGACGCTACCGGTGCCCCAGAGTCCCGCGGAGACGGCCGCGGCTCCCCGAAGCGATCCATCGAGAAACTGCCGCCGGTTGATCCGCTTCATCACCATCCTCCTTTCGCCTCATGGTCGAGAGATGGCTATCGCCCCGCGAGATCGCGAGGCGCGGCCGGGCCGGCACCAGGGTCAAATGGTACCTCTCCGCGTTGGCGAACTCATTGACCGGTCCCGGGAAGTCGTGAAGACTGGGCCCGGTGATCCCTTTGGGCAGAGCTCTTCGGATCGTCGGGCTGTGCGGTCTGCTGCCTCTCGGGTCCGCCGCCGCGGGAGCCGGGCCGGCGGCGCCGCCCCCATCAATCCGGATCCCGCGACTCGAGACCGCCCCGACGCTGGAGGACTTCGCCTCCATGCAGCCCTCCTCCGACGTCGCCCGGGCGATGGCCCGGGTGGATGGGTTCCGGCAGAACACGCCGCGCGACGGGGACCCGGTCTCACAGAGGACCGAGGCCTACCTGGGCTACGACGACACGAAGTTGTACGTCGTCTTCGTCTGCTTCGATTCGGAGCCCGACAAGATTCGCGCGAGCCTCTCCCGGCGCGAGGACGCTCTCGGCGACGACAAGGTCGAGATCTTCCTGGACACGTTCAACGATCAGCGTCGGTCCTACGTGCTCACCGTCAATCCCCTGGGTGTCCAGATGGACGGAACCTGGGTGGAGCAGGAAGGGAGCCAGTACGACCGCTCCTTCGACACCGTGTGGGACAGCCGGGGAACGTTGACGGAGGATGGCTACGTCGCCTTGATTGCCGTCCCCTTCAAGAGCCTGCGCTTCTCTCCGGAGAAGACCCAGGAGTGGGGGCTGATCCTGGCCCGTTGGATACGGAGGAACAACGAAGGGTCCTTCTGGCCCTACGTCACCAGCCGGATCGAGGGCCGCCTCAACCAGGGGGGCTCGCTCCTGGGCATCTCGGACGTCTCGCCGGGACGCAACCTCCAGCTGATTCCCTACGGGTTCTTTCGCTCGTTTCGGGTCCTGGACGACCGGGACGATTCGAACCCGGAGTACGTCTCGGATTCCGGCGAGCTCGACGGCGGTGCGGACTTCAAGACCGTCTTCCGGGACAGCCTGGTCCTCGACGTTACCGCCAACCCGGACTTCAACCAGGTGGAGTCGGACGAGCCCCAGGTCACGGTCAACCAGCGGTTCGAGGTCTTCTTTCCGGAGAAGCGGCCGTTCTTCCTGGAGAACGCCAGCTACTTCGAGACGCCGATCAACCTCTTCTTCAGCCGCCGCATCGTGGACCCCCAGATCGGGGCTCGACTCACGGGGAAGCTCGGCCCTTACGCCGTCGCGGCCCTCTACGCGAACGATCGGGCGCCCGGAGAGCGGGTGACGAACGACGACCCGGTGTTCGGCGAGAAGAGCCGGAACGCCGTCTTCCGCCTGAGCCGTGATCTCGGGAACCAGTCCAGCGTGGGGCTCATCTACACCGACACCAGGCTTCACGACTCCTTCAACCGTGTGGGCGGATTCGATGGACGTCTCCGGATCAACGCGAACTGGCTCGCGACGGCGCAGGGAGTCGCCAGCTCGACTCGAACGAGCGACGGCGAGGACTTGTCCGGGCCGGCCTGGGACGTCGTGGTTCAGCGCAGCGGGCGGCAGCTCCAGTACACGGCCGCGTACAACGACCGGAGTCCCGACTTCCGCACGGCCCTCGGGTTCCTTCCGGGATCCCGGGGCGCGTCCCGTCCGGGCCAGCCTCGAACCCGGGCGCTCCCCCTCCGGACGGACTTCCGGGGGGTGCGACAGACGTTGAGCTACCGTCTCCGCCCCGAAGGGGACGTCCTGATCGCCTGGGGACCGGACTTCACGTTCCATCCCTCGTGGAGGCACGACGGCTCCGCCCTGGACACCCTGTACAGCGTCGACATGAGCGCGGAGCTGATCGGACAGACGTCCCTCGGCGCGTTCTACACTGGCCTGATCGAGCGGCTGCGGCCCGACGACTTTCCCGCCCTCCCGGAGGAGACCCGCTACTCCAGCGGTCGGTCGGGCCTGTACTGGAGCAGTCGAAGCCTGTTCCGCACCCTGACCTTCTCCGGTGAGTATGCCCATGGGACGGTCATCAACCTCGTACCGCCCGAGGGCGTGGAGCCCGCGCTGGCGGACTCGACCCAGGGATCGCTGGGGTTCGAATGGTTTGCCACGCGGTCGATCAGGGTCGAGGGAACCTACCTTCTCTCTCGCCTGTCGACGAAGACCACCTCGCGCCGCGTGTTCGACAACCACATCCTCCGGGGGAAGCTGAGCTGGCAGCCGACGCTCCGGCTCAGCCTGCGCACCATCGTGCAGTACGACTCCCTCGTGGCCGATCCCCTGCTGACGTCCCTCGAGACGTCGAAGAACCTCAACGTCGACGTCCTCCTCACGTATCTGGTGAACCCCTGGACGGCCCTGTACGCGGGCTACAACAACAACCAGAGCAACCTTCGGGTGATACCTGTCGACGACGGCTCCGAGCTGGCGCGAGCCGATCGGATCGGTCCCGAGAGCTGGCAGTTCTTCGTGAAGGCCTCCTATCTGATTCGATTCTGATCAGCTCTCCGGCGTCAGCCGAGCCGCCAGGCCCCCGCCGGCCGCGAGGCGGACGTCCAGGGAGCCCGACGCACTCGCCGGCCTCGTCTCGTAGGCCACGCTCTGGGGATTCTCGGTCACGTCGTCGCCGTCGCGGAACACGTGGGCCGTGTACTCCCGGCCCTCGGTCAGGAAGCCCAGCGGCAACGACAGCTCACGCGCGTTCTCGTCGGTCATGGCGCCCAGGTACCACTCGTCTCCCTGTCGCCGCGCCACGACGACGAAGTCGCCCGGGTACCCGTCGATGAAGCGGGTCTCGTCCCAGGTGGTGGGTACCCTCTTGACGAAGTCGAACTGGTCGGGCGCCGACTCGTACGCCTCGGGATAGTCGACCAGCATCTGGAAGGGCGAGAAGTAGACGACCAGCATGGCGATCTGCTGGGCGCGGGTCCCCTGGACGTACTTCGGGAAGCCCTCGGCGCCGTCGAGGTCGAAGGCCCCTGGTGTGTAGTCCATCGGGCCCGCCAGGTTGCGGGTGTAGGGGATCGTCACGGCGTGCTGGGTCGAGGGCCGGGGATTCCCCTTGGAGTACTCCAGCCCCATGACCGCCTCGCTGGTCAGGAAGCTGGGCCAGGTGCGGCTCACCCCGGTGGGCTTGTAGGCGCCGTGGTAGTCGACAGTCATCTGGTGCTCGGCGGCCACCCGGATGACGTGGTGCAGGTCGTTCACCGTTCCCTGGTCGTCACCCCCGAAGTTGTCGAGCTTGATGCCCGAGGCGCCCCACTCGGCGTAGGTCGCCAGGACCTCCTCCACCCGCCCCCGCAGCGACGCGAGGTGGACCCAGAGGTGGACCTTCACCCCCTTCTCCCGGGCGTAGTCGATCACCTCCCGGATGTCGTAGAAGCCGGCTCGCGTCTCCTCCATGGTGAGGACGTCTTCCTTCTCCGGCTGGTTCCAGGCGTCCATCTCGAGCGAGTACCACCCGGCGTCCACCACGAGGTGGGGGATCTGGTGACGCGCCGCGAAGTCGGTGTAGTACCTCATCACGGCGGTGCTCGGCTGCCCGCCTTCGATGCTCGGGTCGGAGACGACACGGTTGTTCCACCACGGCCAGATCGCCTTGCCGGGCTGGATCCAGGAGGTGTCCTCGAGGACGTTGGGGTCGTTCAGGTTCCAGACCAGGGTCGACTCGATCAGGTCGCCGGCTCGCTCACCGATCAGGAACGTCCGCCAGGGAGTCACCATTGGCGTCTCGGCTCGGACCGAGACCTCCCCCTCCTCTTCGAGAGGAGCCAGCGCGCCGACGAGCTTCTGGGGGTCAGCCGCGTCCCGCCGCAGCGACATCCCGGCGTAGTCAGTCAGATCGGCCTCGGTGACCGCCACCCAGTGGCCGTCCCCTTCGACCAGCAGCGGCATGCCGATGAGGGCCTCCGGGGAGATCTCGGACAGCCGGACGGGGTCGTAGGTCGCCTCGTAGCTGTCGCCGAAGCCGCTTCGGGACAGGGCGAAGGCCTTGCGATCGGAGGGGAAGCGGAACTCGGTGTCCTCTCCCACGATCTCGAGCTCGTCGAGCCCCTCCTGGGCCGGGATCTCGTAGCGAAACGCCGCCCCGTCGTCGTAGGCGCGGAAGCGGAGGTGGAGGGCCCGGCCGGTGCCACCCGACTCCTCGAGAGCCACCAGGAGCTCCACGTGGTTGTCTTCGACCGGTGAACGGGTGCCCCACACCGGCTCCCAGGTCTCGTCGCTCGAGTCGATCGACACCTCCCGGGCCACCAGGCCGTTCTCGAGGGATCCGTCCTTCAGCCGGATCCCCAGGCCCGAGGAGTCGATGACCGTGGTGCCGTCGTACCGGACGGCGTAGCGGGCGCGCCCGTCCAGGACGTCGAAGCTCACCGACACGCGCCCGTTCGGGCTGGTGATCTCCTGGTGCCGGAGATTGGTGCATCCGAGCGCCAGCACCCCCAGGGCGAGGACGACGAGAGAGCGAGGTCGAGTCATGAGGACCCTCCTTCCATCGACCGCTGGCCAGACCCGGCGGCCCGGCCACGCTACTTTGGCCGCCCGCCCGCGTCAATCTCCCGATCCTCGACCGAGCCGCGGTGCGGTAGCATCCTTGTCGATGGCACCGCCAGGAGCTTCCCGAAAGCAGGGTCTGTTGCTCGTCGCCGGGATCGGCGCTTCGCTGGTCGCGGGCACCCTGGGCGCGCTCGCGGCCGGGGTGGGGGCCACGGAGGCGCCCGCCGGGCTCGTCGTCCCGCAGTTCGTGGAGGTGACCGCGTCGTCCGGCATTGCCTTCCGCCACATCTCGGGCCCCGTCGACCACAAGCGATACCTCTTCGAGACCAAGGGCGGCGGGATCGGTGCGTTCGACTACGACAACGATGGGTGGATGGACCTCTACATCGCCCAGGGGTCGACCCTGGAGCGGGTGCGGGAGGGCCGGAACCCCCACGGGGTGCTCCTGCGCAACCGCGGCGACTGGACCTTCGAGGACGTCACCGAGGAGGCGGGGCTGACGCGGGGGGCCTGGGGGATGGGGGTCAGCGCCGCCGACGTCGACAACGACGGCTTCGTCGACGTCTATCTGACCAACCTCGGGCCCAACGTCCTCTTCCGCAACAACGGTGACGGAACCTTCACCGACATCAGCGCGACGGCTGGAGTCGCCGACCCTCGCTGGAGCGCATCGGCCCCGTTCGGGGACTACGACGGCGACGGGCGCCTGGACCTCTTCGTGGTCAACTACCTCGACGTGGGGCCGGACAACCTGCCGGCCGAGAGCGAGCGCTGCCGGTACCGGGGGGTGCGCTGCGCGTGCGGGCCCATCGGGCTCCGGGGGGCCGCCGACACCCTGTACCGACAGGGGGCCGACGGGACGTTCGTCGAGGTCACCGCCGAGGCGGGGATCCTCGACCAGAGGTACCCCGGGCTCGGCGCGGCCTGGGGGGACGTCGACGACGACGGGGACCTCGACCTCTACGTGACCAACGACTCCACGCCCAACGAGCTGTACGTCAACGGGGGCGAGGGGCGCTTCACCGAGAGCGGGTTCCCGAGCGGGCTCGCGGTCGGTGGCATGGGGTCCGAGCAGGCCAGCATGGGCGTGGACCTGGCCGACTTCGACAACGACGGCCGCCTCGACGCCTACTGCACCCACTTTGCCGCGGACTACAGCACCCTCTATCGGAACGAGGGCTCCCTCCTGTTCAGAGACGTGACGGCACCGGCGCGGATCCAGGCCATGGAGTACCCGCTCGTGAGCTGGGGGACCCGGTTCGTCGACTTGAACCACGACGGCTGGAAGGACATCTTCCACGCCAACGGCCACGTCTACCCGTTCATGGAGAACCGGCCCTTCGGCGACGAGACCTTCCGCCAGCCCCACTCCCTCTACCTGAACCTCGCCGACGGCACCTTCCTCGACGCCTCGACCCTCGCCGGGCCCGACATCCAGAAGCCGGCGCTGGGCCGCGGGGTGGCGTTCGCCGACTTCGACAACGACGGCGACGTGGACCTCGCCGTCGCCAACATGAACGGGGCCCCCCAGCTCTTCCGCAACGATCTGCCGGCCGGACAGCACTGGGTCACCTTCCGCGCGGTGGGACGGGAGAGCAACCGCGACGGGCTCGGGGCCCGGGTCACGGTCACGACCGGGGAGCTTCGCCAGGTCTGGGAGATCAAGCGCACCGTGGCGGTCTACTCGTGCAGCGACCCCCGCGCCCACTTCGGCCTCGGGAAGGCCGACCGGGTCGATGCCGTCCGGGTGCGCTGGCCCAGCGGCAAGGTCCAGGAGTTCCGCGACGTACCAGGCGACCGCCACTACGTGGTCGACGAGGAGAGTGGACTCCGAGCGGTGCCCCCTCCTCCGGCACCGTCGACCGGCGACTCTCCGGACGGCTGAGACGGCCGGCTCTCCTCGGGGTGGGTGGACCTATCGCTCCGCGTCGGCGCGGATCATGCGGATGCCGTAGACCGCGGCCGTCTCGCTCCCCTCGCCGGCCTCGAAGCGCACCGGCCTCCTTGCGGAAGGGCGCGAGCATGCGCTCCGGCTCGAGGCTGAGCAGGTAGGCCGCGTCGAGATCCTGCGCCTGCTTCAGGGGGCCGCCGGTGAGGCGCACCGCCGAGAGGGGAAGCGGACGGGCGGCGTCGGGGATGACCGGAGCCGACGGCGGGGTGACGCCCAAGACGGCCAGGAGAGCCTTGTACGGGACCATGCTCACGGTGTCGTCCTCCTCAAGCCGTGCCGTATCACCGGCCGCCGATTCTAGTCCAGAAGGGGCCGCGGCTGCCGCGACTCTCCCCCCGACGAGCGCGAGGCGGCTGTGGACTGCGGTGCGGCCGGCTGCGTATGATGGCCCGGGGCGTGGGTGCGTCGCCCACCACCACGCCCGTGCGGTCGACCACGTGTGGGCCAGGTTGTCCAGCATGCCCGAATCTCCCCGTCTCGCCGCCGCACTCGTCTCCCTCCTGGCCCTCGGCGCCGCCCCCGGCGCGCCGGCCCAGGATCCCGCACCGGTCGCCGCCCCCGCCGCCGGTGAGGAGGAGCCGCGCGCCTTCGGGGCCCAGATCGAGCAGGTCATCGTGGACGCGGTCGTCATCGACGAGAAGGGCAACCCGGTCCCGGGGATCACCGAGGACGACCTGGTCGTCCTCGAGGACGGCGTGCGGCAGGAGATCGTCAGCTTCGAGGCGGTTCGGCTCCCCGACGAGCCGACGGCGGCGCCCCCGCCGCCCCCGCGGGTCTCCACCAACGCCACGGTTGCGGCCCAGCGGGGCCGGGTGTTCGTCATCGTCTTCGACGACCTCAACCTGACGGTGGAGCGCTCGAACCAGGCCAAGGCGGCGGTAGCCAGCTTCCTGGCGACCGGCGTCCGGGAAGGGGACTACGTCACCCTGATCTCCACCGGTGGCACCGCCTGGTGGACGGAGAGGATGGAGGCGGGTCGGGAGCACCTCATCGAGGTCGTGAAGCGGCTCGCGGGCCGCCGCGTCCCCGACATCACCCCCGAACGCCTCACCGACTGGGAGGCGATGAGGATCCACCTCTACCACGACGAGCTGGTCATCGGGAACGTCCTGCGCCGCTACGAGAACCTCGGGGTGCAGCGGCTGACCAGCTCGGACTCGTCAAGCCTGCTCGCGGGGACGACCGCCGACCCGGTCCTCGCAACGCGGGCGACGGCGCAGTACATCCAGGCCCGGGCCAGAAACCAGGCGGTCCTCCAGGTGCTCGAGCGCGCCCTCAACGGCCTCACCGGGGTCCGGGGACGCAAGTCGGTCATCCTCGTCTCCGAGGGATTCATCGACGACCCCAACCTCGAGGAGTTCAAGAGGGTCGATGCCGCGTCCCGCCGAGCCAACGCCGCGATCTACTTCGTGAACGCCCAGGGTCTCACCGGGATGCCCTTGG
Organism: Acidobacteriota bacterium; assembly: GCA_022340585.1. Lineage (GTDB taxonomy): Bacteria > Acidobacteriota > Vicinamibacteria > Fen-336 > Fen-336 > JAJDNS01. The sequence goes on along the minus strand of JAJDNS010000021.1, from coordinate 3,353 downwards.
AGTTCACGGCACAGTTCGGGCCCGCCCCGGTCGCCAAGGATGTCGGCTTCGCCTTCTCGACCCTCGGCATGATCGACGATGGTGCCGAGGCCATCGCCGAGGACAGCGGGGGCTTCACCGTCAAGAACACCAACGACCTCGACGCCGGTATCCTGAGGATCTCGAGAGAGTCCCAGACCTACTACCTGATCGGCTACAACCCCACCAATACCGCCCGCGACGGAAAGTTTCGGAAGATCGAGGTCGACCTCGTGGACGGAAAGGACCTGAAGGTGCGGGCGAGAAGAGGGTACTACGCCCCCACCGCCGACGGCCGGTCCGCCCTCGACGGCCAGCTCGGCTCGGATCCGGTCATCCAGGCCGCTCTCGACTCGCCGTGGGCCGAAGACGGGATCCCCCTGCGCATGACCCACTACGTGGGAGCCGAGCGGATGCTCGGAAAGGCCGAGGTCGTGCTGGTCACGGAGGTGGACATCCGGGGCCTCGACTTTCGAGCCGAGGAGGACCGCCAGGTCTGTGAGCTCGAGGTGCTCCTCGTGGTCGCCCACCGGGAGACCGGGGAGTTCTATCGGTACGACCAGGACGTCACCCTGAGCCTCCGCCCCTCCACCCGCGCCCGCCTCAACCTCCTCTGGTTCCCCGTCGAGCGCGACTTCGAACTCGAGTCCGGGGGCCACGAGGCCAAGATCATCGTTCGCCAGAAGGGCACCGACGTCGTCGGCTCGGTGATTCACCGGTTCGAGGTCCCGCCTCTCCAGGGCTTCCGGGCCGCGACCCCGATTCTCAGCGACCTGCCGCGGCCCGATCCCGTGACCAAGATCCTCGAGCCGCAGCCCCTGGCCCGACGGGAGTTCTCCCAGGGCGGCAAGCTGGCCTGCCAGCTCGAGGTCTTCGGAGCCGAGAAGGACGAGACCGGCATGCCGCGGGTCGCCCAGGGCTACGTGATCCGCGGTCCCGACGGGAGCGTCTTCAAGCGTCTCGCGGAGAGGTTCATCAACCCCACGTCCATAGGGGCGGTGCAGCGTCTGTTCACCGTCTCCCTGGAGTACGCGACCCCGGGCCCCTACGAGATGGTGCTGACGTTCCGGGACGAGGTCTCGGGGGCGGTCCTGGAGCTCCGGGAGCCGTTCACGGTCGTTGCCCCGCCGACCGCGAGCAGCGGGGTCTCCGAAGTTCCGAGGACGCCTTCCTCCTGACCGAGGAAGGAGCACCCCGGCCCAGCATGGCCACGGCGCCGGTGTTCTGGTACACGGCCACGGCGTCCGAGTGCTCCACCTCGATGGGCACCTGGGCGCCGGCGATCTGGTTGAAGCGGATCGTGACCTCTCGGGCGCCGCTGACGTAGATCCCGCGCTCGCTCCCCGGGCCCACGACCTGGTTGCCCTCGATCAGGATCCGGCGGTGGATGCCGGGGACGTCGGTTCGGGGGGCGTCCACGTTGACGGCGATCGCGCTGGCCCCGTGGATCGTTCCCTCGCCCCTTCCACAGCCCAGGAAGCGGTTGTTCCGGATCGTCACGTCAGCCGAGCCCGGCCCCTCGTGCCAGTCCCCCTCCGCGCCGACGTGGATGGCGGTCCCCGTCGTGTTCTCGATCGTGTTGCTCTGGATCAGGACGTCCCGGGTCTTGATCAGGAACGCGCGGGCGCGATGGCTGCGGACCTGGCACCCTTCGATCCGAACCGAGGGGAGGCGGGAGGCACCTACCAGGTAGTGACGCGCCGGGTCTCCGGGAATCGGCCGATCGAGGCGCACCCGGCTCCGCCACTGGTCGGGGAAGTTCTCCACGGACGCGACGTCGAAGGTCCCGACCACCTCCAGCGTCTCCTTCTCGACCAGCTCGAGGGTGTCGCCGGGGTCGGGGTGGTCCAGGACCTGGGCGTGGGTCCCGGTGGGGGACTCGACGGTCAGGTCGTAGCAGCCGTCCCCGTCCGTGCCCGACACCGTGTAGTAGTAGTTGTGGATGTTGGTGGCGTCGTCTCCGTGGCCCTCGAACTGGCAGCCCAGGAAGTGGATGAACCCGCTGCACGAGGTGAAGTGCGTCGCGTCGGTGTTGGTCGACATCACCGAGCCGGCCCGGGGGACGACACGGAGACCCGTGAACGTGAGGTTCCGCGACCGGTGGCCGACGATGCCCATGCCGGGCTGGGAGTGGACGGTCACGCGGTCCAGGACGACGTCCTCGGCGCGGTGCAGGAGAATGGCCGGACGGAAGTGGAAGCTGTGGGCGACGAGGGCGAGATGCCCCTGCGCCTCCCGGGGGCACGCCCCCTGGAGGCGCAGGACCTGGTCTCGGACCCGCTCGCTGCCCTTCGGGTAGACCGACGGGCCGAGCATCCGATCCGCGTCCCGGTCCCACAGCATCACCCTCGGCATCGGCATCCCGGCGTGGACCGGGTACCACCCCGGGAACTCCACGTCGAAGTGGGTGTCGGTGACGCTCAGGATGGTGCCGATGCTGTGGGGCGGGCGCCGGTAGTCGATGGTGAGACCACGGATCGTGACGTTGCGGCAGCTCTCGAGGGAGAGGGGCTCCATCCAGCCCTCGCAGATGAGCTCCGCTCCTTCCGCCTCCACGGTCAGGTCCTCGATTCCGGTGAAGTCGAGGCCGCGGGCGTACGGGAAGTACGGGCGAAAGATCGTCGGCTCCGGGTTGATGCCGAAGGCCCCGCTCATGGCTTGCCGCATCAGCCGGACGGCATCCTCGTCCCGTAGGTCGTAGCGCCCCGGCGGGAGCCGAAGCGTCGTGGGCCCCCGTCGTCGGCAGGCCTCGAGCGCCGTGCGCAAGCCGCGGGCGTCGTTCTCACCGTCGTTCGGGGTGGCCCCGAAGTCGGCGACCGACAGCTCCGCGGGCTCGGCGGCTCGGGAGAGCTCCGGCCGGCTGGCCCCGGCCCCGGCGAGCAGCGCGAGGGCGGCGGACAGCGCCCAGCACAGGGGTGCGGCCACGGGCATGGGTCCCTCCTTCCGGTTCCGGAAACCGGCTCCAAGGTTATCCGAGGACCGAACCGGCCTGCCGCCGGCTGCCCTGGCGAGTCGTTTCGAGAGGCACGTGAGATTTATTCAGGCTTGACATAGACGTTACGAGTGTGATTTGTTCTTGTCGTGGCGTTTTCGTTTTGTGACGTTTCCTGACGTTTTTACGGGACCTCAGACGAACCTGACACGACCTGCGCGGGGGTCGGCCCTCCCGGTCGCCTCCGGCGCCTCGTGTCAGTTCTTCGAGCCTGGCGGGTTGCGTGCCTACCTATTGGGAGTCGCCAATGCACAGTAGAAGAATCGTACCCTTAACGCTCCTCCTCGCGGCGACGCTGCTACTGCTGCCCGTCGCGAGTCCTGCGCAGAGCTTCAACGGCTAC
>JAJDNS010000222.1 GCA_022340585.1 Acidobacteriota bacterium | reverse complement strand
AGGACCAGGGTCGACAGGACGAAGGCGGCGAAGGCCAGGAGGCCGAAGCGCAGGCGCTCCCGGGTCGTGTCCCGGAGCAGCACGGCGAAGACCGTCGAGACCAGGGCCGAGAAGACGAGCAGCGTGACCAGGTGGGAGTGCATCACGGCTTGTGCCCCCGGGCGGTGTCGAGGGCGTCGAGGATGATGAGGATGTTGAGGAGCCCGGCGACCGCGGTGAAGGTGTTCCCGTACTCGTAGGTCGGAGAGGTCACGAGCCCGGCCTCGAAGCCGAGGGACCGGGCGAAGAAGTACGGCGCCCCGATCCCCATCTGGGCCACGCTGAAGAGCAGGGCCAGGGGGTCCTCCAGGCCGAGGTGCAGCTGCAGCCTGGAGTCCATGGCCACCCCGAGGACGAAGAGGACGAGAATCGCCCCCATGAGCAGCAGCCCCTTGCTCCGCCGCTTCAGGTACAGGTGACCCAGCCCGGGCCACACCCAGGCCAGCAGCCCGGCGGCCACGGCCCGCGAGGAATCGCGGGACGCCGGAACGGCATCGTCGTGGGGCAAGGTCCTCTCCTCGTTCATCGTCGCGGCCCGGTGGGGCCCGAACCGATCGATGGTATCGAGGCGGGCCAGCCCCGGTCAAGGCAGGCCCGCCCCTCGCGCGCGTCTCGCCACGGAGGGAGACGGGATTCGGGCTAACATGGAGTCGATGAAGCTCGGCAGGGGCTCGGCCCTCGCTCTCGCGCTCGCCCTCGCGTCCGGACCGGCGCCGGCGGCCGAGGTGCTGCCGGTCGGCGAGGTCCGACCCGGGATGGAGGGCACCGGCCGCACGGTCTTCGAGGGCGCCCGCGTCGAGGAGTTCGGAGTCCACATCCTCGGCGTGCTCGACAACGCCGTGGGACCGCGACAGAGCCTCATCCTCGCCCGGCTCGACGGAGGCCCCCTGGCCGAGACCGGGGTCATCCAGGGAATGAGCGGCAGCCCGGTCTTCATCGACGGCAAGCTCGTGGGGGCGGTGGCGTACTCCTTCCCCTTCGGGAAGGAACCCATTGCTGGAATCACCCCCATCGGCGAGATGATCGAGGCCACGCGAGTCGAGACGCCGCGGGCCCCGTCGGCGCGCTTCGGTCCGGTCCTCGGCCCCGGCGCGCTTCCCGCCCCCCTCGACCGCGAAGCCTTCGTCGCCGCCTTCGAGCGGCCCTTCGGGGCCGGGAGCCTCCGGGAAGAGTCCCGGCCCGCGAGCGGCGCGGCGATGACCCCCCTGGCCCTGCCCCTGGTCTTCTCCGGCTTCGACCCCGCCACCTTCGAGTGGGCCCGAGGGCTCTTCTCCTCGCTGGGCTTCGCCCCCGTCCTCGGCTCCAGTGGCTCCACCTCCGGCCTCGGCCCGCTGCCGGACCTCGAGCCCGGGGCCGCGCTGGGCGTGTCGCTCATCGAGGGCGACCTCGACATGTCGGGATACGGGACCATCACCCACATCGACCACGACCGGGTGTACGCCTTCGGACATCCGTTCTACAACCTCGGTCCCACCCGGTTCCCGATGAAGAGGGCGTACGTCTACTCGGTGTTTCCGAGCCTTCAGGTCTCCTGGAAGATCGCCACCGCCCTCGAGGCAGTGGGGACCGTGGACCAGGACCGCCGGACCGCCATCGCGGGACGGCTCGGGGCGACCCCCCGCATGATCCCCGTGGAAGTGGCGCTCAGCTCCCCCCACGGCGGGGATCGCACCTTCCGCTTCCGCATCGTCGAGGACGAGCTGTTCACTCCGGTGCTCGCGTACGTCTCGCTCCTCTCCGTCCTCCAGGGACACGAGCGTGCTTTCGGAACCGCGACCCTGCACCTCGACGCCCGCCTCCGCCTGGACGGCGGACGGGAGGTCGGGGTCCGCGACGTCCTGAGCGGCAACCCGCCCGCCCCCCAGGCCGCAGCGCTGGTGGCCGGGCCCCTGGGTCTCCTGGTCGGCAACGAGTTCGAGAAGGTGCGGGTGGACTCCCTCGACGTCTCGGTGCGGGCCGAGGAGGAGGACCGGAGTGCACGCATCGTGCGTGCCTGGGTGGCCCCCCCGGGCCGTTTGCGGCCGGGGAGCCGCGCGACGCTCCGGATCGCGCTGCGCACGCGCCGGGGAGCTGACGTGACCCACGAGCTTCCCCTCCGCATCCCCCCCAGCGCCCCGGCCGGGACCTACGACCTGCTCGTGGCCGACGCCGCGACCTTCGACGGCCTCGAGCAGCGGGAGAGACGCCAGCCCTTCGCTCCCCGGGACCTGCCCCAGCTCCTGAGAGAGCTGAATCGCCTGCGCGCCGGGAGCCAGGTGTACGCCCGGCTGACCCGGCCCGAGCGTGGTGCCATCGTGGCCGGTGAGTACCTGCCGGCCCTGCCCGAGTCGGTTCTCTCGGTGCTCGGCTCCGAGAGCCAGGGTGCGAGCGTGGTGCCCCTGGGCACCGCCGAGATCTGGAGTGGGGTCGCGGACACCGACCACGCGGTCTCCGGGGCGCACCACCTGAAGATCACCGTGGAGCGCTGAGGGGCGCTCCCCCACCCGGGAGGACCAACCCGATGATCCGTCGCGCCGCTCTCGCCGCTCTCGCCCTTCTCCTCCTCGCCGCCGCCGCCCGGGCCGCGGCTCCCCGGTTCTGGCGCCTGGAAGGCACTGAGGCGTTCCTCGGCGGCGAGCTCGAGAACCTGTCCGTGGACTCCGACGCGCGCCTGCGGCTCGGACCGGGGGTGAGGACTCTCTTCGACCCGGAGGCCCCCAACGGCTGGTGCGTGGTCTCCGACGACCAGGGGGTCCTGTACGTGGGGACAGGGAACGAGGGACGCGTGTACCGGATCGACGGCGAGGAGGGCCGCGTCGTCTTCGACGCCGACGAACTCGAGGTCTATGCCGTGGCGGTGGGGCCCGACGGACGGCTGTACGCGGGAACCTCTCCCGACGGGGCGGTCTACGTCGTGGAGGCCGACGGAAAGGCCCGCTCCGTCTTCGACCCGCCCGAACACTACGTGTGGGCGCTGGCCTTCGACGCCGAGGACCGCCTGGTGGTGGCCACCGGGGGCGACGAGGGGCGGGTGTACCGCCTCGGGGCCGACGGGAAGGCCGAGACGCTGCTGACCTCCGCGGAGACCCACGTCCTCTCCCTCGCCGTGGACGACGCCGGTCGCGTCTTCGCCGGCAGCTCGCCGGGGGGGATCGTGTACCGCATCGATGCCGGGGGCAAGGTCTTCGTTCTCCTGGACTCGGCCTTCCGGGAGATCAAGGCGCTCGCCGTCGGCGGCGACGGGGCGGTGTACGCGGCCGCGGTGAACGGGGGGCAGGCGTCTGCGCCCCCCGCCGCCTCCCCGCCGGCCGCGGGGGCCGGCGGGGAGGCGGCGGCTCCCACCGCCCAGGTCACGGTGAGTGAGAGCTTCGCCGTCGTTCCACCGGCCGGGGGCGCGCCGGTGGCGGTGAGCACGGTGACCTCGGCACCGTCCGCGACGCCGCGGGGAGCGCTCCTCCGCATCGTTCCCGGGGAGACGAACGAGAGGTTGTGGACCTCGACCGAAGACGTGCCCCACGCCCTGGTGAGCACCGAAGACGGCGTCCTGGTGGGAACCGGCGACAAGGGCAAGCTCTACCGGGTGACCGGGGAGGGCGCGTGGACCCTTCTCGCCAGCGTGCGGGCGCAGCAGATCACCGGGCTCGTCGCGAGACCCAACGTGGCCCTGGTCACGGCCAACCCGGCGCGGGTGGTCGCTCTCTCCGCGGAGACCGCGGCCGAGGGCACGTTCGTCTCGGAGGTCAAGGATGCCGAGGCGACGGCGGCCTGGGGCCGTCTGCGCTGGGAGGGCCACGTGCCCCCGGGGGGCGAGGTTCGCCTCGAGACCCGCTCGGGCAACACCTCCACCCCCGACACCACCTGGGCCCCGTGGACCCCGGTGTCCCCGGGCTCGCCGGTGGCGGGGATCCGCAGCGAGGGCGCGCGGTTCCTCCAGGTGCGTCTCACGCTGGCCGCGGGCGACGGCGCCTCGCCGGAGATCGAGGCCCTCTCGGCGGCCTACCTGCAGCGCAACCTCCGCCCCCGGGTCACCTCCATCACCGTCCACCCGCCGGGGGAGGCCTTCCAGAAACCCATCGCGGTGAGCGGCGAGCCCGAGATCCTCGGTCTGGAGCCCGACCCCTTCCAGGGGCCAGGGGCGGATCGGCCGTCCGCGTCCAGCTTCCCGTCCAACGCCCCGGTCACCGCGTTCAGCCGCAAGCTCCAGCAGAAGGGGCTGCAGACCCTCGCCTGGAACGCCGAGGATCCCAACGGGGACGCCCTCGTCTACGACGTCGAGTACCGCGCCCTGGGCGACGCGCGCTGGCGGGCCCTGCGGGGCGGCTTGACCGAGGCGGTCCTGGCCTGGGACACGACGGCGGTTCCCGACGGACGCTACGTCGTGAGGGTCACCGCGTCCGATGCCCCGGACAACCCTCCTTCCCTCGCGCTGACCGGCCACGAAGACTCCACGTCGTTCCAGGTGGACAACGCCCCGCCGACCCTCGCCGCCTCGCTGGTCGAGGGGGAGGGCACCATCCGGGCCACCGCCCGGGACGTGGGCAGTCCCATCCGGAAGCTCGAGATCTCCGTCGACGCCGGGCGCTGGCAGGAGGTGTACCCCACCGACGGCATCAACGATTCCACCGAGGAGGCCTACGAGTTCCCCATTCCCGGGGGAGCCGGGCCCGGGCCCCACGTCGTGGTGCTGCGGGTCGCGGATCGGCTGGGCAACGTGGCCACGGGCCGCGTCGACGTGCCCTGAGGCGGGGTCGTCGTGGACGTCCTCGTGGTCCGCGCCGGCGCCCTCGGGGACGTCCTGCTGCTGCGCCGGGCGGTGGCGGCCCTGCGGCGCGCCCGTCACTGCGTCCACCTCGTGGCCCCGTCGGCGCCCGGGCCAGTCCTCGTGGGACCCGGCCCGGCCGAGGTCTCGCGATTCACTCCCCTCGACGGGCCCCGGTGGGCGGCCTGGCTGGGCGAGGGGGCGGCTGGGAACGACCTCGCCGAGGACCTGCGCGCCGACGCGGTGGTCGCCCTGACCCGGTCCGGCGACCTCCTCGCGCGCCTCGGCCAGCTCGCGCCCCGGGTCTTCCAGCGGGACCCCTCTCCCCCGCCCGCAAGCGAGGCGTCGCGTTGGTTCGCGGAGCCGGTGCGTGGTCTCGGGTGTGACCCCGGGCCGGATCCCCCCGTCCTGGAGTTCACCGCCCCCGAGCGGGAGAGGGCACGGGAGCTCGCCCGGCGCCTCCCGAGCCGATTCCTGGCCGTGCATCCCGGGAGCGGGTCGACGCTCAAGAACTGGCCCGCCGATCGGTTCGCGGCCCTCGCTCGTGCCCTCGCCCCCGGCCGCCGGTGGCTCCTGGTCAGCGGGCCCGCCGACGAAGGCAGCGTCGCCCGTCTCCGTGCAGTTCCCGGTGCGCTCGTCGCCCGCGACCTCCCGGTTCGTGTCCTCGGTGCTCTCCTCGCCGGCGGCGCTGTCTACGTCGGAAACGATTCGGGCGTGACGCACCTCGCCGCCGCCGCGGGTGCACCCACGCTCGCGCTCTTCGGCCCGACGGACGCGGAGACGTGGGCCCCCGTGGGACCGGCGGTCGAGACGATCTCTTCCCCCGACGGAACGATGGAGGGCCTGGACCTCACGAGGGTGCAGGAAGCGATGGAGCAACTGCTCTCGAGGGCGGAGCAACAGGAGTGAGCGCGGCGGGGGTTCTTGTCGCGGGGTGGAGGGGAGAGGAACAACGGAGTGGGGTCAGGCCCCATTCATTGCACCGCGAGCGAGAACGTCGGGGCGGCGCAACAAACGGGGCCAGACCCCGTCTTCAGGCGATCGGGATCGTCGAGGCTGCGGCGGCCGGGACCCGGCGAGGACCCTGCTTCGCTTCGAGGCTTGCGGGCCCGCGGCCGGGTGGCCGACCGCAGCCGCCTGCGCCAGAGAGCCAAGTCAGGAGCGCTTGGAGCAACGCGGTCACAGCGCGGGGAGGTGGACGTCCATGCTGCTGATGAGACGGTAGACGCTGACCGCGACCGGGCGACCGTTGTAGTGCGTGGGCTCGAAGCGCTGCTGGCGGAGCGCGTCGAGGAGCGGGGCGGCGTGCTCGGCGTTGCCGTGGAGTACGGTGACGGTGGCGACCGTGCCGTCGCGGGCCACCACCGTCTCGAGGAAGAGGGCGTCCTCTCCCGCCGCCCCGAGCAGGACGTCCGGGGCAAGGGCCCCGCCTTCACGCTCGCGGGGCAGGCCCACTCCGGCCGACGGGAAGAGTGGATTGCTCTCCGTCCCCCGGGCGGGCACCGCCCCCCAGCCCGCGAGACGCCCGGGCAGGCGCGGCCCGGAGTCGAGGGCGAGCATCGCCGCGAGGAGGGTCACGAGGACGAGCGTCGCCGGCACCAGGCTGGGCATGATGAAGGGCCGGGCCGCGCTGAAGCCCCGGAAGAGCAGACCCAGCGCCGGCCCCCGGGTCTCCACCTCCAGCCGGGTGTGGACCTCCTGGGCCACGGACTCGGCGGCCTCGAGGTGGGGCAGGTCTCCGAGGAGGCGCGAGACCTCGCGCAGCTCCTCCGCGCGGGCCCGGCACTCCCGGCACCCCGCCCGGTGGGCGTCGATGGCCCCCGCGATGGCCGGGGGAAGATCCCCGTCCAGCCAGTCGGAAAGCTGTCGGCCCACCTCTGCGCACTTCATGGCACTTCACCCTCTCGGAGCAGGTCTCCCAGCTCCCGTCGCAGCGCCTCCCGGGCCCGCGAGAGGCGGCTCTTGACCGTGCCTCCCGCCACTCCCAGCGTGTGGGCGATCTCCTCGCACGAGAGGCCTTCGATCTCCCGCAGGACGAGAACCGTGCGGTGGTCGAAGCTCAGCCTCAGGAGCCCCTCCTGGACGCGCCGGGCGCGCTCGCGACGCCGCGTCTCGTGGAACGGGCTGCTCTGTGGGCGCTCGTCGGCGAGCCCTCGCGCGTGGGGGCTGGTCGGCGTGTCGTCGAGTGGCTCCTCCTTCTCACGACTCCGGCTCTGCCACCACCGACGGCGGTTGTGGCACTGGTTCACGGTGATCCGGTAGATCCAGGTCTTGAGCGCGCTGCGTCCCTGGAACTGGCTCAGCTTCTGGTACACGTGAAGGAACACGTTCTGGGCGACGTCTCGGGCCTCCTCCACCTCTCCCAGCAACCGGGCCGCCAGGTTGAACACCATGCCTTCGTGGAGGGCGACGAGCCGGGCGAAGGCCTCGGGGTCACCGCGACGACACCGGTCGACGAGGACGAGGTCGGCAGTGGAGCCCATCGCGCCGCCAGCCGTCTCGAGCGGGATCTCTCCGACACTCATACGGAGTCCCCCATTGCGGTCCATAGGCTTGGACACCCTCGCCTCCGCCTCGGTTCCCTCACACCGATGGTACGCCCGAAGGGGCGGTTTTCATCCTCAATGGCGTCGCGACCGGAAACGGCGTCGCGCGGCCCGACCCGGGCCCTCCCGTCTCCGCCCTCGCCCTACCGGTCGGTGGACGGCGAGGAGAGCGTTCGTTCCCTCGCGGGCGGGATCCGCAGCTCGAGGCGCCGGATCAGGGACACCAGCGCCTGCCGGCTGATCCCGAGGTGGGCGGCGGCGGCGGTGCGGTTGCCCCCGTGCCGCTCCAGGGCGTCGCGCACGCAGGCACGGTCCGACTCCTGCCGGGAGCTGCGCAGGGACCCGCGAGCGACACGGGGGCCCTCCCGCACCTCGGCCGAGAGGTGAGACACCTCCACGACGCCGGCGGACGCCTTCACCGCCAGGCGCTGCGCCTCGGTGGCGAGCTGCCGGACGTTGCCCGGCCACCGGAACCGGACGACGACGTCCTCGGCCCCCCGGCTCAGTCGGGGCGGGCGGCCCCCGGGGCCGACCTCCCGGCGCAGGAAGTGGTGCAGGAGGAAGAGCACGTCGCCTCCCCGCTCCCGCAGAGGGGGGACATGGAGCGGCTGCCCCACCAGCCGGTACCAGAGGTCTTGTCGGAACCGGCCCTGCTCCACGCGCCGGCCGAGATCCACGTTGGTGGCGCTCACCACCCGGACGTCGGCGCGTCGCGTCGCGGTCTCACCCAGCTTCTGATACTCCCGCTCCTCCAGGAACCGCAGGAGCTTGGCCTGGCCCCTCGGGCTCAGCTCCGCGATCTCGTCGAGGAACAGCGTCCCGCGCTCGGCCGCCGCCACATAGCCCTCGCGGGCCACCACGGCCCCGGTGAACGCCCCTCGCGTGTGCCCGAAGAGCTCTGCTTCCACCAGCTCGTCGGTGAAGCCGGCGGCGTTGAAGGCCACGAAGCTCCCCGGCCGACCCGAGGCCCGGTGGATGGCGCGGGCCACCCGGTCCTTTCCGGTGCCGGTCTCCCCGTGCACGTGGATGCTCAGCCGGCTCGGGCCGAACTTCCGGATCTTCTCCCGCAGGTCCTCCATGACCGCCGAGTGGCCCAGGAGGCCCCAGGCCGCGGTGCTCGCTTGCTCAGTCATTGCCGTCCCTCCCTTGTTTCAGGCGACGTGGCGCTCCGAGGTCGGATGCGGACGCAGACTATGTCGCCGGCGAGAGGTCGACCCGTCGCCGTGTCACAGATTCTCAACTGTCACATCGACGCCCGGTCTTCTTGACACGACTTCCGGCGGTGGCCCACGATTCTCGGCATGCTCCGCTTCTTGACCGCCGGCGAATCGCACGGCCCGGGCCTGACCGTGATCGTGGAGGGGTTGCCGGCGGCGGTGCCGGTGGATCGCGCGGTCATCGACGCCGATCTCCGTCGCCGGCAGGGGGGCTACGGCCGGGGCGGCCGGATGAAGATCGAGAAGGACACGGTGGAGATCCTCTCCGGGGTGCGCCACGGGCTCACCCTCGGAAGCCCGGTCTCCTTTCTCGTCCGCAACCGGGACCACGAGAACTGGAGCGACGTCATGTCGCCGGACCCGCAGCCCGACGAGGCCCGCCTGCGTCGGCGCCTGCACCACCCCCGCCCCGGCCACGCCGACCTCGCGGGCGCCCTGAAGTACGACACGACCGACCTGCGCAACGTCCTGGAGCGCGCGAGCGCGAGAGAGACGACGGCCCGCGTGGCGGCCGGGGCGCTCGCTCGGGGCCTCCTGCGCGAGGCGGGGGTCGAGGTGCGCAGCCACGTCGTGCGCATCGCGGGGGCCGCCCTCGCACCGGGAACGAGCGTGACGTGGGATGCCCTGGACGCGGTGGAGGCGTCCCCGGTGCGCTGCGTGGACCCCGAGGTGGGTGCGGCGATGGTGGCGGAGATCGACCGCGCCAGGAAGGACGGGGACAGCGTGGGGGGCGAGGTCGAGGTCGTGGTCCGCGGGGCTCCCGCCGGCCTGGGCTCGTACACCCACTGGGACCGCCGGATCGACGGGCGCTTCGCCCAGGCCCTGATGTCCATCCACGCGGTCAAGGCCGTGGCCCTGGGCAGCGGGTTCGAGGCCGGGGCGACGCGGGGCTCGGCCTTCCACGACGAGATCCTGTGGTCGAGCGCCGAGGGCCTCGAGCGCCCCACGAACCGGGCGGGCGGGATCGAGGGGGGCGTGACCAACGGCGAGCCGATCCGGGCCCGGGCGGTGGTGAAGCCCATCCCCACCCTTCTCATTCCCCTTCGCTCGGTGGACCTCGTCACCCACGAGGAACGCAAGGCGTCGGTCGAGCGCAGCGACACCTGCGTCGTGCCCGCGGCCGGAGTCGTCGCCGAGGCGATGGTGGCCTGGGTTCTCGCCGACGCCCTCCTGGAGAAGCTGGGCGGTGACTCCCTGGGCGAGGTTCTCGACCACCTGCGCGCCACCCGCCAGCGCCAGGCCGCGCTGCTGTCCGCCGAGCCGCCCGCCCCGGAGTAGGGCGCACGGGCGCCGGGGGTGTCCAGGCTGCGGCGGCCGGG
>JAJDNS010000214.1 GCA_022340585.1 Acidobacteriota bacterium | reverse complement strand
TGCCTCCGGGGTGAAGGCAGCCTGCAGGTGGGCCCGGGCCAGGTCCCGCACGTCCACGGCGCCGATGCCGATGAAAGGGACTCCCGACTTCATCGACCCGTCGCCGAACTGGCGGATCAAGCTGAAGCTCTCCGAGGTCGCGTGGGGGTTGATGCCGGGGCCGATGACCAGTGACGGGTTGACCACCACCAGGTCCCAGCGGGACTGGGCCTCGGCGATCCTCCAGGCCTCCCGCTCTGCCACCGTCTTCGAGTAGGAGTAGGGCTGGTGCTCCAGCGAGGACGTGGTGTTCCAGATCTCCTCGGTGAAGACACCGTTCGGCGTGTTCTTCAGATCGGCGTTGTCCCCGTAGATGGCGGCGCAGCTGCTGGTCAGGACGACCCGCTTCACCGAGGGGGTCCGGTCGGCCTCCTCCAGCACGTTCCGGGTGCCCAGCTGGGCGGGGTCGACCAGCTCCTTCTGGGGATCGGACACGTTGGAGGTGAAGGGTGAGGCCGTGTGGAAGACGGTCTCGCACCCGACCATCGACTCGGCGTACGACCCCTCGTCCAGGAGGTCGGCCTCGAAGTACCGGATCTCGCCGGGAGACTCCGCGGCCAGGGCGTCGAGGTGCTTCACCTTGTGCGGGTCCGAGGGATTCCGGACGGGCGCGTGTACGGTCAGGCCCCTGTCCAGAAGCCCCTTCACGATCCATCCCGCGACGTACCCGGTGGCCCCCGTGACCATCACCGGAACGTTGGCTTCGTTTCCAGACATGGCGGCTCCTTCCCTTCACACCCAAGATAACGCCTGGACTCGCCCCCGGCACTCGGCCGACTCGCCCTTCGACCCTCCCCTCGCACCAGGGTTTTGCCGGCCCCGGCGTCAGAGAAAGAGCAGGGCGCTTCCGGCCACCGCCACCATCGCGCCGACCACGGTGGGCCAGACCACTCGCTCCCGATACACCAGGACGGAGACCGGGATGATCATCACGGGCGTGAGGGCGATGAGCGTGGCCGCCACCCCGGCCTCGGTGTACTGGACCGCCAGCAACGACAGGGACACCCCCAGGAAGGGTCCGAAGATCGCGCCAATCCCCGTCGCCACCATGGCCCGCCCATCACTGAAGGCGGCCCGCACGCGGGGCCACCAGCCGGTCAGGGTGAAGACGACGGCAAAGCCGAGGGTCCCGGCGAGGACGCGGATGTGGGTGGCGGCGAAGGCGTCGTAGCTCCCCATGCCGTACTTCGAGAGCACGAGCCCCACCGCCTGCCCCGCCGCCCCGGCCAGCCCCAGGAGGATCCCCGCGAGGGGCAGCCGCTCCAGGCCGCCCTCGGCATTCGGGCGGCGCTCCCAGACCACCGTCGACACGCCACCCATGGTGAGGGCCATTCCCAGGAGCTCCTTCGCCGAGAGCACCTCGCCGATGACCAGGTAGCCCATCAGGGCGGTGATCACGGGAACGAGGGTCATCAGGAGCATGGAGATCCGCGCGCCCACCACGACGAACGCGCGAAACAGGCACAGGTCCCCGATCGTGAAGCCGACGAGACCCGAGATCGACAGCCACACCCAGGCGTGGACGCTGGCGTCGGTGGGCAGGGGAAGACCGCGCGTGAGCCAGGTGAAGGCGCCGAGGAGGAACACGGCGAGGACGAGGCGGATCAGGTTGACCGCCAGCGAGCCGACGCGTCGGCCGGCCGCCTCGAAGGCGAGGCTGGTGGCGGTCCAGCAGGCGGCCGTGGCGAGGGCCGCCAGCTCACCGGCGTGGGAGAAGGGTGGCGCCATGGCCGGGCGATTCTACGGCACCGGCCGGGGAGTCGAGGATCCGGTACCAGTCAGGCCTTGAGGTAGATCCCCCGCCGGTCCATCCACCGGGCGACGGCCCACCAGAGCACCACGCTCGCCAGGGCGTAGGCGAAGGCGGCGACGGTGGGGGGCAGCCAGCTGGCGAAGAAGGCCTGGTGGATCCGCTCCTGGAGGCTCCGCGTCACCCCGTCCGTCGAGGCCCAGGCGATCGTGTCCAGCGCGCCCGCCAGCACCTCGGAGCCCACGTAGACGGCGATGGCGTTCTTCCCGTAGGTCACGAACGGCGCCGTCCAGCCGCGCACCCCGCGGACGTCGGCAACCCACCAGACGAGGCCGAACAGCGCCGTCGCCAGTCCCGCGGTCAGCAGCACGAACGACGGGCTCCACAGGTTCTTGTTGATCGGGAAGCGCAGCCACGACGGTGCCGCCTCACCCCACAGGATCCCGAGGACGAACAGAGACAACCCGCCGAAGGCGAAGCCGAGGGCCTTCGTGGTCGGGGTGAAGCGCGCGCGCAGCCACTCGCCGGCCAGGAGGCCGAGGATGGTCGTCGCGATCGCGGGGAACGTCGAGAGGACGCCCTCCGGGTCCCATGTCTTCGTCCAGCGGTACAGGTGCCCGCTCAGCACGATGCGGTCGATCTGCGCGGAGAGGTTCGTCTCCGGCGCGAGGTTCGGGGAGAAGCCCTCGGGTCCGACCACTCGCGTCATCAGGAGCCAGTAGCCAACGAGGAGGCCGGCCGCCAGCACCGCCTGCCCCCGGGGGCGGAGCCACCGCCTCACCGCCCACGCCGCGAGGTAGCACAGGGCGATGCGCTGGAGGACCCCCGCCCACCGCAGAGGCAGGGTGAACCCCCCGGTCGTGAAGTTGACGAGGAGGCCCAGGGCGATGAGCCGCAGCGTGCGCGCGAGAACCGGCCCCCAGTCCCGCCGCCGGGAGAGGGTCAGGGACATCCCGACGATGAAGAGGAAGAACGGAAAGACGAGGTCGGTCGGGGTCCACCCGTGCCAGGGCTGGTGCAGGAGGGGCCACCACGTGTGCGAGTGGTCGCCGGACATGTTGACGAGGATCATCGCGGCGATGGTGGCCCCGCGGAAGGCGTCGAGGGAGAGGAGCCGCTCGCCGGCCGGTCTCGTGGTCATGGCTGGCGGATCCTACTCCCAGCTGGGGCCCCGTGCACGGCCCTCGATCAAGCCTCGGCGATCCCATCCAGCCTCGAATGCTTGATATAGTCCAATATTGGATTTAGTATGACCACAGTGTCAGACAACCACGCAGATCTCCTCCGCCAGCACGGCCTGCAGGTCACGGCGCAGCGTCTTGCAGTGCTGCGGGCGGTGTCGGAGCGGCCGCACGGCACGGCCGACGACGTGGCCAGCGCAGCCCGGGCTGGCATCGGCGTCATCTCCCGCCAGGCGGTGTACGACGCCCTCGGCGTTCTGGCCGAGAACGGCCTCATCCGTCGCATCCAGCCCGCCGGGTCCCCGGCGCGCTACGAGAATCGGGTCGGCGACAACCATCACCACGTGATCTGCCGTCGCTGTGGCCGGACGGTCGACGTCGATTGCGCCGTCGGCGCCGCGCCGTGCCTGACCGCCGCCGACGATTCGGGGTACGAGATCGACGAGGCCGAGGTCATCTACTGGGGTGTCTGCCCAGGCTGCCGGGAGGCACGCCACACCGACCGAGCGCGGCCATGAACACAGCTCGCCGTCAGAGGCATTCAGAATCGAGGGAGTTGAGATGAGCAACGAAGCGAAGGAAGGGAAGTGCCCGGTCGCCCACGGCGCCAGCGGCGGCACGTCGAACCGAGACTGGTGGCCGAACCAGCTGCCGCTGGAGCTCCTCCACGCGCATTCCTCCAGGTCCAACCCGATGGGTGAGGACTTCGACTACGCCGAGGAGTTCAAGAGCCTCGACTACGCGGCGCTGAAGAAGGACCTCGCCGATCTGATGACCGACTCGCAGGACTGGTGGCCGGCGGACTTCGGCCACTACGGGCCGCTGTTCATCCGCATGGCGTGGCACAGCGCCGGCACCTACCGCGTCGGTGATGGCCGCGGCGGCGGCGGCCGGGGCCAGCAGCGCTTCGCGCCGGTCAACAGCTGGCCGGACAACGTCAGCCTGGACAAGGCCCGTCGACTGCTCTGGCCGATCAAGCAGAAGTACGGCCGCAAGATCTCCTGGGCCGATCTGATGATCCTCGCCGGCAATGTCGCGCTGGAGACGATGGGGTTCAAGACCTTCGGGTTCGCCGGCGGCCGTG
>JAJDNS010000206.1 GCA_022340585.1 Acidobacteriota bacterium | reverse complement strand
TCAGGCCCCGCCCAGCCATAGGCCACCTTCTCGCCGTCCGGGGAGAGCTGCGGCAGGGACTTCTGGCCTCCGTCCGAGGTGAAGGGCGTGATCTCCAGAAGTGCCGGCGGAGGCGAGGTGTTTCGGCGCAACAGGAGAGATCCGACCGCCAGGGCGAGAGCGACGGCCGCGGCTCCGCCAACGAGCCAGATTCGGCGCTTGGTGCCAACGCGACGGGTGACGACGGGAGCGCCCCCGGAGGTCAGGGCCTCCCCCGAGTCCACCTCACGCCGCAGCTCCTCCAGCTCGTTCGCCAGGTCCAGCGTCGTCTGGAGCCGCTTCCGGGGCTCCTTCTCCAGGCAGTGCTTGATGAGCCTGGCGAGGTCCCGGGGGAGGTCCGCCTTGCGCTCCGTCACCGGCATCGGGGTGTCCTTGAGGATCGAGGAGGCTACTTCGGCGAAGGTGGCGCCCCCAAAGGGACGCTCCCCGGTGGCCATCTCGTAGAGCATGATCCCCAGGGCGAACACATCTGAGCGGTGATCGAGGGCCTTCCCCTGCACCTGCTCCGGGGACATGTAGGGAGCGGTTCCCATGACTCGCCCCGGCCCGGTCGCGGGCTCGGTGGGACTCTGGGTGTCCACCTCGCCCCGGACGCCTTCGCGCAGCTTGGCCAGGCCGAAGTCCAGGACCTTGACCCGGCCCTCCTCCGTCACCATGACGTTGCCCGGCTTCAGATCCCGGTGGACGATCCCCTTGTCGTGGGCGGCGCTCACGGCCTCGGTCAGGGGGATGGCGATCTGGAAGAGGCGGGAGAGGGAGAGCCCGCCCCGGGGGATGACCTTGCTGAGGGTCTTCCCCTCCACCAGTTCCATGGTCAGGAAGCGGCGGTCCTCGGCCTCCTCGACGGAGAAGATGGTGACGATGTGGGGGTGGTTGAGGGCGGCGAGGGTCTCGGCTTCCCGCTGAAACCGCTCCAGGCGTTCGGGCTGTGAGGCCAGCTCGGCCGGCAGGACCTTCAGGGCGACGTCTCGCTTCAGGCGGGGGTCACGGGCGCGGTAGACCTCACCCATCCCCCCGGCCCCGAGGGGCTCGAGGATCTCGTAGGGGCCGAGGCGAGTTCCGGCCGGCAGCGCCACGCGGACACCCTCCAGAGGGTCGTGCTACGAGGAGGAGAATACCGTCATTCGAGGCCCTGCGAGGCAAGAATCCGCCGCGGAATCCCGGGTGACTCGGGGCCTCGCCGTGCCAACCCGGGCTGGGGGACCGGCTCCGCCGGATGCCCTGGCAGCGCACTGGACGTCACTCTGCGCGGCCGTTGGGACGGCGCGCGAAGAGTCTCTCCGACGGCCCAACGGAGAGATGCGTCGTCGCCAACTCCACGACGAGGCTCCCCTGCATGACAACAGGGAGTCCACGTCCTCACGGTGGCGCCCCGCAGCTCATGAGGAAATCCGGCAACTCATCGACCAAAACCGGCAGCTCATGAGAAAAAGCCGCAAGTGGGGGTCCGCCGGCGGGGGTGCCGGGTACGCAGCGACTCAGGATGGCGGAGAGAGAGGGATTCGAACCCTCGGTAGAGGGGTTACCCCTACACGTGATTTCCAGTCACGCCGATTCAGCCACTCTCGCATCTCTCCGTCATTGAGCTGGAGGGTGCTGCGGCGCACCCCCCAGACCCCCCGCTCACTACGCGCGAGTGAATCGCGCTTCGTTCGCGCCTCTGGGCCCGGCGTTCTGGCGGAGAGGGTGGGATTCGAACCCACGGTACCTTGTAAGGCACAACGGTTTTCGAGACCGCCCGATTCAACCACTCTCGCACCTCTCCGTACGTTGCCTTTCAGCGCGAGACAATCGCTAATATTACCTTCCGGGGGCGAGGCTGTCATTCCGAGGACCGAACCGGCCTGCGGCCGGACGCCTTGGCCAAGAACATCAGATCCCTCGTCGCAGGCTCAACGGGGGGGGCTCCTGGGGATGACAGACCAGGGTTCAACCTCAGGATCCCGGGGCCCGCTTCTCGCGGAAGAACCCCTGGAGGATCTCGCGGCACTCGTCGGCCAGGACCCCCGCCACCGCCTCGAAGCGGTGGTTGAGGGGCAGCGAGCCCACGTCGAGGAGCGACCGCACCGCCCCCCCCTTGGGATCGTCGACCCCGTACACCACCGTCGCCACCCTGGCGTGCACGATGGCCCCCACGCACATGAGGCACGGCTCCACCGTCACGTAGAGCGTGGTCCCAGTCAGCCGGTAGTTCCCCAGGGCCTGCCCCGCCGCCCCCAGGGCCACGATCTCGGCGTGGGCGGTGGGGTCCCGGGCCCCGATGGGCCGGTTGAACCCCGTCCCCACCACGGTGCCGTCGGCGACGACCACCGCCCCCACCGGCACCTCCCCCGCCTCCCGGGCCCGGTGGGCCTCGAGGAGGGCCCGGCGCATGAAGCGTTCGTGGGTCATGGCGTGTCCTCGGGGTCGGTGCAGAATAGCAGACCGTGATCGACCGCATCGTCTCGGGGGGCCAGACCGGGGTGGACCGCGCCGCCCTCGACGCCGCCCTCGCCCTGGGTCTGCCCTGCGGCGGCTGGTGCCCGCGCGGGCGCACGGCCGAGGACGGCCCCATCGACGAGCGCTACCTCCTGGAGGAGACCCCCTCGGCCGACTACCCCCAGCGCACCGAGTGGAACGTCCGCGACTCCGACGCCACCCTCGTCCTGACCCGGGGCCGCCCGAGCGGGGGCACGGGGCTCACCATCGCCCTGGCCCGGCGCCTCGGCCGCCCCTGTCTCGTCCTGGACCTCGCCGCGAACCCGCGCCCCGACCCCGAAGAGCTCCGACGCTGGATCGAGGCCGAGGGGATCTCCACCCTCAACGTCGCCGGCCCCCGGGAGAGCCAGCACCCCGGCATCGAGGATGAGGCCCGCGCCTTCCTGGAGATCGCCCTCCTGGAGCCGCAGTGAGCATATTCGCGCCGGCCACGCCCTCGAGCCCCTGCGGACGCTGGTCTAGGTCGTCATTCCCAGAACGAGCTTCAACCCCTCGTCCAGCCGGGCCATGACCGCACCAGGGAGACGCCCCGCCTTCTCCCGGAGGCGACGGCGATCGGTCGCCGTGAGCTGGGAGACGTTGGCCACCGAGCGATGCCTGAGCCCCGTGTCACGCGCACGGCACGACACGTTGCCGGGGGCCGACGCCCACTCGAGGGTGCGCGTGAGCGGGACCAGAAGGACGGTCCCCAGCTGGCTCCGGTTGAGCGCGTCGGACTGCACGATCACGGCCGGACGCCGGTACCCCGCTTCGGAGCCCACGGGAATTCCGTAGTCGACCCACCAGACCTCGCCCCGGCGCATCTCACCACTTCTCCCGCCGCATGATCTCCAGCCCGAGGGCCTCCCATTCGGGATCTCGGGAGACACCGATGCGTTGGAGAGCGGCGTCCATCCGAGTCGTGACCTCTTCGCCAGAGTGTCGCTGGACGAAGTCCCCCAGCGCCCTGGAGTAGAGCTGGCTCCGGGGGATGCGCAGGCGTTGGGCGACCCTCTCGGCCTCTTCGAAGAGGGGGTCAGGAATCGAAACGGCGACCTTCATGGGCATAGTATGACTTCGACATACCCACAGACGCAAGAGTGTCGGACGCTCCATCGGCATCCACGGGCTCAGGCTATCGCGGCAGGAGGACAGCGAAGGTCCGAAGCGGGAATCCCCCGACGGAAACCGTCGAGAGGCTTTCCCCTGAGGGGGAGCTCAGTGGCGCGTGAAGCGGCCGGGGCGCAGCCGCTGGGCCGCCTCGATGGCCTCGAGGTCGCGGTGGACCTGGGCCGCGGTCTCGGGCTTCGGGCCCAGCTCGAGGGCGGTGAGCAGGTACTGGTAGGCCGCGGTGGTCTCCCGCTTGTCGTCGAGGAGGATGGAGCCCGCCAGCGCGTACACCTCGGCCAGGCCCGCGCCCCGAGGCGTGTCCCGCACCACGCGCCGGAGCAGCACCAGGGCCGCGTCGGCGTGCCCGTGCCGGCGGAGCCAGCCCGCCAGCGCCACCGCCTCGTCGGGCGTGAGCGCCCCCCGCGCCGCCCCCGCGGGCAGGGCGAAGTACCCGCTGGCCGCGTCTTCGAAGCGACCGGCGGCGAGAGCGTCGCGGATGGCCCCGCCTCCGGCGGGCCGCTCCTTCGGCGTCTTGATGCCCTTCGGCGCCTGGGCCGCGCTGAAGCGATTCATCACGAAGGCCACCGCCCCCCCGGCCAGGAAGCCCCCGATGTGGGCCCCGTGGGCCACCCCGCCCGCGCCGGCGAAGAGGAACGGCACCAGGTTGTCGAGGAGCAGGTAGACGCCCAGCACGATGCGGGCCGGGATCTGGATCACCTGCATGAGGAACGGGGGGAGGAACAGGAGCACCCGCACCGTGTTCCGGGGAAACCAGACGAAGTAGAACCCGAGCACCCCCGAGATGGCCCCGGAGGCCCCCACGAGGGGCGTGTTCGAGGTGGAGAAGACGGCGGCGTGGAAGAGCGTGGCCGCCGCCCCCGTCCCCAGGTACCAGAGCACGAAGGGGATCATCCCCAGCCGGTGCTCGACGTTGTCTCCGTAGATCCACAGGAACAGCATGTTCCCGAACAGGTGCATGAAGCCCCCGTGCAGGAACATGGCAAAGAGGAGATCGGTGAGCGAAGGCTCCGCCGGCCGGTACCCGTGCTTGAAGACGAACAGGTCGTAGGCCGAGGTCTGCTGCTCGATCTGCCTCAGGGACGTCCCCTGGACGTGCTGCGACAGGAACTCCATGTACTCCTGGAACTCGGGGTCGTTGACGTCGGCCCGCTGCGACCCGAGGGGGACGTTGACGAAGACGAAGAGCAGGACGTTCAGCGCGATGATGGTCCACGTCGCGAGGGGCATCCCCCGCGGGTTGGGCGCGTCGGAGATGGGAAGGAACATGGTCGTGGCCGCTGCCCGGGCCCGTCCGGCGGGCCGGGAGCGCTAGGTTATCACGCGGTTGCCAGCAGGCACCCCGGGCAGACTAGAATGCGCACCCAGTGAGGAGAGAGTGTCACCGCGCCGCGCTCGCGACCCTCGCCGCCCTCTCCCTCCTCACCCTCGTTGCCTGCAGCGGCAGCGAGCCCCCGCGGCGACGCCTCCCCGACGACTGGCGCCTCATCCAGAAGCAGGGCTACCAGGCCCTCTACGCCCCCAGCGGCCACCTGGCCCGGGTCCTCGCCGACGCCGACGGGGACGGCGTGGCCGAGGCCATCGTCTTCTACCGAGAGGACGGCCGGCCCGCCCGCTCCGAGCTCGACACCGACGGCGACCATGTCGTCGACCGCTGGGAGACTCTGCGCCGCGACGGCACCGTGTCCCAGTCCGCTCACTCCCGCCGGAAGAACGGGACGCCCGACACCTGGGAGTACGCCGACGAGACCGGCTTCGTCTTCCAGACCGACTTCGACGACGACGGCGACGGCAAGCCCGACCGCACCGAGTACGCGGAGCGGCCCCCGGCCCCCGCCCCGGAGACCCCATGACCCTCGCCGGCACCGACGACGGCGTTCCCGACCACGAGGGCACTCCCTGGGGCCCTGCCGGCGAGAGCTCCATCGTCTCCGACGCCCACCTCCTCGCGCGGGCGCGCCGCGTCCGCCTCCTGGGGACCATCCTCGAGGCCGTCCTCTGGCTCACCGTGGCCGTGTCGGTCCTGGCCTTCGGCGCCGTCCACCCCTGGGCCTACCAGGCCGTGTGGCTCCTGTGCGCCCTCGCCGGCCTCGTGACCCTGGCCCGGGCGCGGGCCATCGTCCAGGCGCGTCACGCCCTCGGCCCCCAGGTCATCGGCTTCCACTCCGCGGGGAAGTGGATCGTCAAGAACCCCCCCACCGACAACGCCCCCCTCACCTGGCGGTGCGACCTGGGCGCCTCGGTCTGGCCCCGCTCGCCCCTGGTGTGGCCCGCTCTCGCCTTCCTCGCCCTCGTCGTGCTGCAGCTCCTCCCCGCGCCGGGCGGCACGACCTGGACCCTGTCCGCCGAGGCGACACGGCGCGGGCTCGTCTTCGTCGTGGCCCTCCTCGTCCTCCACCTCGCCGCGGTGGCCGCCTTCACCCGCCTCGGGGCCCGCCGCCGTTTCCGCCGCTTCGTGGCCTGGCTGGGCCTCGTCCTCGGCTTCATCGCCCTCGTCCATC
Source organism: Acidobacteriota bacterium (assembly GCA_022340585.1). Classification (GTDB taxonomy): domain Bacteria; phylum Acidobacteriota; class Vicinamibacteria; order Fen-336; family Fen-336; genus JAJDNS01. The sequence goes on along the minus strand of JAJDNS010000206.1, from coordinate 3,073 downwards.
TCGCCACCCACGCCCGGCGGATCTACGGCTTCTTCCAGCCCTGGGAGAGCGACTCCTTCTACGCTCCCTTCGTCAACCGGAACAACTTCGCCGGCTACATGCTCATGGTCGTCCCGGTGGCCCTGGGCCTTCTCGCCGAGGCCTGGCGCCGCTACCGCCGCCGCGTGGGCGAGAGCCCCAACCTCCGTCGCCGCCTGGTGGCCATGGGCACGCGGGAGGGCTCCCGCCTCCTCTACGCCGCGGTCCTCCCCCTCGTGGCCATCGCCGCCCTGCTGGCCTCCACCTCCCGGGGCGGCATCCTCGCCTTCGTGGCCAGCCTCGCCCTCGCCGCCATCGGCCTGCGCAGCCGCAAGGGCACCCCCGCCTGGGCCGCGGCCCTCGTCTTCGTGGCGGTGGCGCTGGCGTGGTTCGGCCTCGAGCGCCTCGAGGTCCGCTTCGTCCGGGCCGCCGACGACGCCCCCGGCCGGACCGTCGTCTGGGAGGAGTCCCTGGACCTCATGGAGGGCTCCCGCTGGGTCACCGGCTACGGCTTCAACGCCTACGCCGAGGCCCTCTCCCGGGTGCCGGGCTGGCGTCTGCCCGACGGCGCCACCCCCTGGCCCGAGCCCATCCGCGAGGCCCTCGAGAGCGGGGAGCGCTACGCCTACCGCGCCCCCGGCGACCTCCCCGGCCTCCAGTGGTACCGCGAGGCCCACAACGACTGGCTCCAGCTCCTGGTCGAGACCGGCGTCCCCGGCCTCCTGATCGGCGTCTGGGCCGCGCTCGCCGCCCTCCTCGCCGCCCGCGGCGACCCCTGGCTCTTCGCCGCCCTCGCCGGCCCCCTCATCCACGTCTTCGTCGACTTCGACTTCCAGATCCTGGCCATCCCGGTCCTCTGGGTGATCCTCGCCGCCCTCGCCGCCGGCAGCTCCCGCCACCGGAACCCATCGGGGTAGGCGAGGACTCCCGTTCCCTGGGCGGCGGGTCGGGCCGCTACTCCTCTTCCGGTGGGACCTCGGTCGCGAGGGTGGCCAGCGCCAGACCGTCGACGCGCGCGAAGTGCCGGCGGTTCCGAGTGAGGAGCATGCCGTCGTTCACGAGCACGATGCCGGCAATGAGGCTGTCGGCCATCCCGATCCCCTCGCCCCGGCCCTCGAGCCGGCGTCGCACCGCCGCAGCCCGGTCGGCCGAATCCTGGTCGAGGGGCAGCGTGGACAGGGAAGCGAGCAGTCGGCGGATCAGCGCCTCGGCCGTCGAGTCGCGTGCCCCCGCCAGCAGCTCGAACCGAGTCACGGCCGTCGTGCAGAAGGAGGGCGAGGCCAGCTCGACGGCCACCCGTCCCGCCGAGGGCTCCCGGCCGGCGAGGAAGTCAATGAGCACGTCCGTGTCCGCGACGATCAACGCCAGTTCTCGCGAAGGGTGCGAACCCGCGACTCCAGGTCCCGCGCCTGGTCTTCGGAGAGGACGCCCCGCAGCCTGGCCGCGTCGCGCCGGTCCTCGGTGAGACCGAGGCCGGAGAGGTAGGCGTCCACGGCCTCTCCCACGATGCGCGAGAAACCCCTCTCTCCGCGCTCTGCCGCCAGCCGCATGAGGGCGGCTCGGTGGGCTTCGCTGATCTCAATAGTGGTCCGCATGAGATCATTATACATGCATGCACATGCATGTTGATCCTTAGGCAACAATAGCGTCGTCCGGCGTCGTGCCGATGGGAAAGGCGGCTCCACGGCCCCACCCCATCCTGGCGAAGGGACAGCGAAGGCCCAAGCCGAGCAGGGACCCGGCAGGTATTCCGCCCGAGCCCCCTACGCCCCCCGGAAGCTCTGCAGCGTCTCCACGTAGTGGTCCGGCAGCCCGATGTCGAAGCGCTGCCCCTGGATCGTCAGCCCCTGGAACCCGTCCTCCTGGCGGAGGCGGTCCAGCGCCGAGGTGAGCTGGAACTCCCCCCGCTCGCGCACGTTGTTGTGGATGTGCTCCTCCAGGTAGGCGAACAGCTGGGGCTTGATCACGTACTGCCCGAAGACCGTCAGGTACTCGTCGTCGGGCAGGCCCGGCACCCGGAGGTTCCCCCGGGCGTAGTCGAGGTTCGGCTTCTCCGCGAACTCCGTCACGTTGAGCAGCACCTCCGGCTCGATCCACATCCCGGTGGCCGTCCCGAACGCCGCGATCTGGGCCTCCGGCGTCCGGCGCAGGCCCACGATCGAGGTCCCCGAGCTCTGGTAGGCCTCGATCAGCTGCCGCGCGCACGAGGCGTCCCCGTTGGCCCGGTAGATGTGGTCCCCCAGCATGAGGAGGAACGGCTCGTCGCCGATCGCCTCCCGGGCGCAGTAGACCGCGTGCCCGAACCCCTCCTGGGCGCCCTGGGTCACGAACGTCACCCGCCGCCCCATGTCGACGATCCGCCGCGCGTACTCCTGGAAGGGCCGCGACAGCTTGTTGAAGTTCTCGATGGAGATCTGCGTGTCGAAGAACGAGCGGAAGTCGTCGAGGTCCTGCTCCTGGACCACGATCACGACCTCCTCGATCCCCGCGTCGAGCGCCTCCTCGACGATGAGCAGGATCGCCGGCTTGGCGATCCCGTCCCGGTCGACCACCGGGAAGAGCTCCTTCTTCGTGGCCTTCGAGGCCGGGAACAGCCGCGTCCCGAACCCGGCCGCGGGGATGAGCGCCTTCCGCACCCTGGGCCCCGACCCCAGGGTCAGGGTCAGGCACTTCACCCCCAGGTCCCGCTCCAGGATCTCCACGACCTTCCGCTGGTCGTCCGCCGAGCGGGCCACGAGCTGCGCCGACCCGTCTCCCTGCGACCCCACCCCCTTGCCCCCGAACACGTGGGGCTGCAGGGCGGGGTGGCCGAGCACCCGGTGCAGCACCGGCGACTCCAGCTGCTCCGGGCAGGCGGGGCGGGCGGAGCGGTCGAACAGCTCCTGGGCCTCCACCATGAGGGCCCCGAGCCGCTCCGGGCCCACGTTTACGGGGGCAAGGGGGTGGGCTCCCAGGGGGACGGCTCGGCCCAGTTCGTGGCCCGCAACGCGGCCGGCCAGAGGGCGGTGGGGGAGATCCTCGAGCGCGACTTCGGGATGAAGTGCCTCTCGCTCAC
>JAJDNS010000200.1 GCA_022340585.1 Acidobacteriota bacterium | reverse complement strand
GGCCTCGATGGACTCCTCGGCCATGGCCAGCCGCTTCTGCTCCAGGTCGTTCCGCTGGGCCAGGTCCTCGGCCTTGACACGGGAGAGCTCCAGCTGGAGGTTCGGCAGGAGGCCCTGCTGGGCCAGGGCCTCGTCGGCTTCGAGCTGCAGCCGAGCCTGCCGGTACTCGGCCTCCACCCCGGCCGCGGCCGCCTGCTGGTCCAGGAGCTGGCTCTGCAGGCGGACCTTCAGCTCCGTGAACTGGGCCTCGGCGGCACGAAGCTCGGCGTCGGCGTCGCGGGCGCTCGTCTGCAGCTCCGGGTTGCTCAGCTCGAGGATCACGGAGTCCGCGGCGACCTCGGTGCCCGGGTAGATGACGATGCGCTCCACGCGTCCGTCGGTGACGGCGGGGATCCAGCGAATCTCCTCGGGTACCAGCGTCCCGAGGCCGCGGACCTGCCGCACCATGTTCCCGCGCTTGACCACGTCGGTCCACACCGTGGCGCGCTCGACGCGCGGGGCGGCCGACTCGAGGCGCGACAGTCCCAGGGTCACCAGCAGGATCGCGACGACACCGGCGCTCCAGTAGATGACGCGGCGGCGCCTGCGGCGGGCCCGCTCTTCAGGGGGTCTGGCGATGTCCATGGGTCTCTCCGTTTCCTACTCGTAGTGCAGCGCCACGACCGGGTCCACTCGCGAGGCATGCCGAGCGGGCACGGCGCTGGCGAGGAGCGCGACCCCGATCAGGACCAGCGCGACACCCCCGAAGGTGATGGGGTCGGTGGGACTGACGCCGACCAGGAGGTTGGCGAACGATCGTGTGGCGAAGGCGGCGATCAGGAGGCCCAGGCCGACCCCGATCGAGGTCAGGAGAACCCCTTGTCGCAGGACCATCCGCACCACCTGCTCGGGCCGTGCCCCGAGGGCCATGCGGACGCCGATCTCGTGCCGGCGCTGGCTCACCGCGTAGGCGGTCACGCCGTAGAGACCGATGGAGGCCAGGATCGCCCCGGTCAGCCCGAAGAGGCCCACCAGGGTCGCGGCCAGGCCGAACATCTTCCCCTTCCCGTCCCGGATGTGGCTCTCGAGGGTGCGCACGTCGAAGAGGGGCATCCCCGGGTCGAGGGCCTGGATCTGGGTCCGGATGGCGGGCAGGGCGGCCAGCGGATCGCTCTCGGTCTGGACGAACAGGACCTGTGACGACCGGTAGCTCTGGGCGTAGGGACGGTAGATCATCGGGATGGGGCTCTCGGCGGGGAGCGCGTACCGCGCCGTCTTCACCACCCCCACGACCTCGAGAAGGGGCTCCTCGGGACCGTTGACCCGGATGCGCTTTCCGATCGAGTCCTCCCCGGGCCAGTAGGCGTCGGCCAGGGCCTGGTTCACGATGGCCACGGGGCGGGCGTCGGCCTTGTCGTCGACCGTGAACTCGCGGCCCTCCAGGACGGGCGTCCCCAGGGTGCGGAAGAAGTCGGGGCTGACCACGTTGAAGAGGGACTGCTTCGGGGGCTCGTCGGGAGAGTCCACCTTCCCCTCGACCTGCAGCGTCGCCCCTTCGTTCATGTAACCCACGGGCACGTACTGGCCCGTGGCGGCGCTCCTGACACCGGGCAGGGCGCGCACGCGCTCGAGCAGGTCTTCATGAAAGGCCCGCCCTCGCTCTTCCTCGTAGCCCGCGAGGCCCATGTCGAACGTCAGCATCACGCGGTTGTCGAGCTCGAAGCCGAGGTCGATGTCGGTCGCGTTGCGGGCCGTCCGGACGAAGAGGCCCGCGCAGACCAGGAGGGCAACGGACACGCAGACCTGCGCCACGACGAGGCCGTTGCGCAGGGTGTGTCGTCCCGACGCGACGCTGGTTCCGCGTCCGCCCTCCTTGAGGGACCCGACCAGCTCGGCTCGCCCCGCCCGCAGGCCGGGCAGCAGGCCGGTCACCAGGCCGGTGACGATCGCCGCCCCCAGCGCGAAGAGGAGCACGTTGCGATCGAGGCCGAACTCCATCCGAATGGGGAGATCGGTGGCGAGGGTCACGGACGAGAGCGCGCTGACGGCCCACTGCGCGATCAGCAGGGCGGCGGCGCCGCCAGCGAGGGCGAGAAGAAGGCTCTCGATCACCAGCTGGCGCATCACGTGTCGCCTCCCCGCCCCGAGGGAGAGGCGAATGGCCATCTCCTTCTCCCGCGACATACCCCGGGCCACCATCAGGTTGGCCACGTTGGCGCACGCGATGACGAGCACGAGGCTCACGAGGCCCATGAAGACCATGGCCAGGGGCGGCAGGAAGCCGACCGCCGCCGGCTCGAGGCGCGCCATGGGCTCGGGGTGGACCAGCACGGTCTGCTGCCGGTTGGCCTCCGGGTACTCGCTGGCCAGGCGCTTGGACTGCACGGCCACGGCGGCTCGGGCCTCGGCGAGGCTCACGCCCGGCTGGAGCTTCGCGATGACCCGGAACCCGTCGGCGGAGCGGTCCTCCAGGTAGTCCTTGAACGTGGGGTCCAGCAACTCCATGCCGCTGAGTGGCACGAAGCCGTCGACCTCCAGGTTGCCGACCGTGCCGTGAAACTCCTCGGGGGTCACGCCCAGGATGGTGACCGGCTGGTCGTTCAGGCGGATGGTCTGACCGACGATCGAGGGGTCGGCGGCGAAGTGCCGCTGCCAGGCGGAGTGGCTGAGCACGATGACGTTGCCGCCATCCGCCCCCTCCACGTCCCGGGCCCGGAAGACACGCCCGTGGGCGGCCTGCACTCCGAGCATGTCGAAGAAGTTCGTCCCCACGACCTCGGGGATCATCCTGGTCGCCGCCTGGCCCTCGACGCTCATCCGGAGGAACGTGGGGGTGAACACGGTCGCCTCGGCGAAGAACTCGTTCAGTGCCCGGTAGTCCAGGAAGTTGGGGTGCGAGAGCCCGTGGGGAAAGGGCGAGCCCTGCTCGGTCTCGGTGAGGGCGACGAGGCGGTCGGCCTCCGGAACCGGCAGGGGACGGAACATCACGCCGTTCACCACCGAGAAGATCGCGGTGTTGGCGCCGATCCCGAGGGCGAGGGTGGTGACGGCCACGGCGGTGAAGCCGGGTCTCTTTCCCAGCATCCTCGCCGCCAGCTTGACGTCCCCCCAGAAACCGCTCATTGATCGCCTCCCCCGTGCCTCCACGACATCTTGTCGCCACAGCTTCATCAAACCGCGTGCCAGCCCGGCCTCGGGTCCATCTCCCCACGGACTGAGCCACTTGGCGCCATCACCGCCAGGTTCATCTGATTGGATTGCGCGCGGTCGTGGGATGGGAGTGTTCGGAAACGAACACTTGGTCGTCGCCTTGTTGGCGCTTTCGTCTGGGCGTGGCGTCGACCAGGCGAGCTCCGTTCTCGAGAAGCTCGGTGGATGGGAGCTGCGACGAGAGCCTCGTGGTGATCGGGGATCTTCTTGAGCGTACCCTGGTCCCGGATCTAGGCACCGATCTGGAGAGGCCCCCGCACCGACGACAGACGAGCGGAACGGCGTGGTAGACCTTCGCGGTCAATCCGCCCAGGCAGGGGAGCAGCGGCACTCCTGTGGGGCCTCGGCTTCGGAGCCCTCGAACAGCAGCTCCTCCTCGGTCACGTAGCCGACGAGGCCAGGATCTCCCGGATGCCGTCGACCGGGCCCAGGGCGCCGGAGTACGAGACCAGCAGGGCTAATAGGAGCGTGACGGCCAAGCCGAGGTTCAGCACCACCGGGTTCCCGTACTCACCGACCACGCTCGGGCGATTCAGGAGGACCGTCAACAAGACGATGAGCACGGGCATGACGACCGTGCTGACAGTGACGAGAGCGCGGCGGCGATGATACCCGTCACGAAGAGAGCGGCGGCGAAGCGGCCCGCCAATGGCTCCAGGGTCTGGACCATGTCGATCGCATCTCTGGCAGGCGCCCTACGGCGCCCAGGAGGTGCTTCTCCCCCTCGTCCGGCTGCTGATGATCACGACCGCCCTGGTGCTCTTCCTCATCCTGGCCAACCTGGTCAGCCTTCTCCTCGCCCGGGCGACCACACGGGTCAAGGAGCTCGCCATTCGACAGGCCCTGGGGGCCACCGCTCGCGACTCTTCCGACAGCTCCTCACCGAGAGCGTGCTCCTCGGCTTGCTGGGTGGCGCCGCCGGCGCGGTCCTCGCAGTCTGGGGGGTTCAGGCTCTCCGCCTCGTTCCCATCTGAACCGATCTTCCGGTGACGCTCTCTCTGGAGCTCGCCCCCCGTTCGTTGTGGCTCACCCTCGCCCTGGCCGTGGCCAGCGGTGTGGTCCTCGGTGTCTCCCCCCCAGCAGCTGTCTCGACTGAGCTGCAACGACGCCCTCAAGGCAGAGGGACGAACGACGGGCGCAACGACAGGGTAGCAGCGTCTGCGCCACGCGCTGATCGTGGTCGAAACCGCGCTGGCCACTCTCGTTCTCGTCGGTGCCGGCCTGTGCCTGAAGAGCTTCCGGAGTGCCCAGCTGGTCGATCGAGGCTTTGACCCGGCGGGAATCGTGGTCGCGCCCCTCGAGCCGGGGAGCGACCAGTGGAGCGCGGACGATGAGTGGGCCTTTCTCGACCGCCTCCTGATGGAAGCCCTCACCCTGCCGTCGGTGGAGAAGGTTAGTGTGGCCGACTGGGTGCCTCTGGGAGCCCGGGGGGCCCGGGGCTCGTGGGTGACGGTTGACGGCTACCCACGGGAGGCGTCCGAGGACATGACCGTCGGCCTCACCGTGGTCTCGCCCGGGCACCTCGAGAACCTGCGGGTGCCCGTGCTGGAGGGGAGAGACCTGACGGAGGTTTGAGGCTCATCCTGATCGGCATCGTGCTCGGGCTCCTGCTGGCCACGGGCTTGTCCCGCTGGTTCACCGGCTTCCTGATCGGGGTCGAGTCCGTGGACGTGTCACCCTACGTCGGCGTGGCCGTGCTCTTCGCCCTCGTGGGCGCACTGGCCTGCTACCTGCCCGCGCGGCAGGCGGTCCGGATCGATCCCATGGCCACGCTCCGCGCCGAGTAGTGCTAGCATTCACCCGCGCGTGAGTCGTCCATTGGCTCGCCGGTCCCTTCGTCTCGTCGGTGGGCGACAGAGAGGAGCCGCCATGAGCTCGAAGCGTCCCGGACACGACCGCCGGACGTTCCTCAAGGGCGTTGGCCTCGCCACCGCCGCCTCGGCCGGGCTGGGCCCCGCGCCCGCCGCGGCCGCCGGTGCCGGCCCCTTCTTCTCCGAGCCCCCGCCCGACCTCGGCCCGCTTCCCGAGGTCGACTTCCTCGGCCGCAAAACCCCTCGCATGATCGTCGGCTGCAACCCCATCGGCGGATGGAGCCACTCGGTCCCGAACCTGTCGAAGACCATGGAGGAGTACTTCACACCCGACGTGACCTACGAGTTCATGCGCCACTGCGAGAGGTGGGGCCTGAACACCGCCATCACGTACTGGGGCAAGAAGCCCCTGGCGGCCGTGCGCCGGCGGTGGGAGGATGGCTCGAAGCTGCGGGTCTACTTCCTCGCCAGGCTGGACGACAGCGGCAACATCGCCGGTGCGGAGTCGACGGAGGAGGGCAGCGTCACCGAGTACGACCCTCTCTTCCTCCTCCACCACGGGGGCGTCACCGACCGACTCTTCCGGGCCGGAAAGCAGGAGGAGGTGCACGACTTCGTGAAGAAGGCCCACGACCAGGGCATGAAGGCGGGGGTTTCGGCCCACAACCCCGAGGTCTTCAAGTACGCCGAGGACAAGGGCTGGGAGTGCGACCTCTACCAGTGCTGCCTCTACTACGTCAC
>JAJDNS010000198.1 GCA_022340585.1 Acidobacteriota bacterium | reverse complement strand
GCGCGGCGCATGCTCGTCGTCACCCTCGACCACATGGCCCGGGGCGGGCTCATGGATCACCTGGCCGGGGGGTTCCACCGCTACTCCACCGACGACGCGTGGCTGGTGCCCCACTTCGAGAAGATGCTCTACGACAACGCGGCCCTGGCCCGGCTGTACGCCGAGGCGGCGGCCCTCGCCCCCGACGAGGGCTTCGACCGCGTGGCCCGGTTCACCCTGGACTTCGTCCTCCGGGAGATGACGTCGTCCGAGGGCGGCTTCCTGTCGGCCATCGACGCCGAGACCGACGGGCACGAGGGGGCCTACTACACCTGGACCGGGGCGGAGCTGGACGCCCTCCTGTCCGACGACGAAGGGATCCTCTACCGGGCGGTCCACGGTCTCGAGGGGCCGCCCACCTTCGAGGGCGAGCGGTACGTCGTGCACCTGCCGGCTCCGCTGGGCGAGCACGCGCAGCGTCTCGGGGTCTCGGAAGACGCCCTGCGGCAGCGCCTGGCTCCGGTTCGGGAGCGGCTACTGGCCACCCGGGAGAGGCGGGAGCGGCCCCTCGTGGACGACAAGGTCCTCACCGACTGGAACGGGCTGATGATCGGGGCCATGGCCCGCGTGGGCGCCCTCCTGGGCGAGGTCCGCTACCTCGACGCGGCAACGCGGGCCGCGGATTTCGTCCTGGCGCAGCTGCGAGACGGCGGGGACGGGACGCTGCTCCACACGTACCGGGAGGGCCAGGCCCGGGTGCCGGCCTTCCTCGACGACTACGCCTTCCTGGTGGAGGGGCTCCTGGAGCTGCACCGCGCTACCGACCAGAACCGCTGGGCGGAAGAGGCAGTGGGCCTGGTAGAGGAGCAGGAGGCGCGGCTGGGCGATCCCGAGAGCGGCGGGTACTTCGCCGCGGGAGAGGACCCGCGGCTACTGTTCCGGGCCCGGCCCGCCTTCGACGGCGCGGTGGCCTCGGGCAACGGGGTGGCCGCCCTGAACCTGGTGACCCTGGCCGAGCTCACCGGAGATCCGCTCTGGGCCGAGCGGGCCGAGGGGGTCGTCCGGGCCTTCGGCCGAGGCGTGGTCCGGGCTCCCACCGCCCACGTGACCCTGGTGCGGGCCCTGGGCCGCCTGGAATTAGGGCCGCTGCCGTCGCCGAGGCAGGAGGCTCCCAGCGCGCCCGCCGAGGTCTCCGCCTCGGCGGTGGAGGCCCTGGAGGAGGAGGCCCGCGAGGCCGTGGAGATCGAGGGTCGCCTGGGGGCCAGTGACGACGAGGTGTGGAAGCCGTTCGTGGTCGAGCTCGCCATTCGACCCCCATTCCACGTCAACGCGAACCCGGCCGGGGACCCGGCCCTGGTGGCCACCGAGGTGGCCAGCATCCTGGGCTCGGTGAGGAACGTTCGCTATCCCCCGGGCGAGGCCGAGGGCGGGGTGCCGGTGCTCCGCGGACGGGTGCGCATCGAGGGAGAGGTCGAGCACCGGGGCGGGGGAGCGGCGACGGTCGAGGTCATCTTCCAGGCGTGTGACGAGAGCCGGTGCCTCCCGCCGGTGTCGCGCCTCGTGCGCCTGGGCTGACCGGGCGGCTCCACGACCGGGACGTTTCGTCGTAGGCTTGAGGCGCGCGCGAGACACTATGGCCCTGCTGGATCCCGAAAGGCTGGAACGCTTCGACTCGCTGTTCGTCGCCCCCCACGGCGACGACGTCCCCCTTTCCTGTCCCGCGCGGGTCCGGGCCGAGGCCGAGCGAGGCCGGCGGGTGCTCGTCCTGGCCCTCTTCGAGCCCGTTGGCTCCGATGGCCGGGCGGCGGAGGCGGTGTCGCGCCTCGGCGCCGCCTACGAGGGGGGAGGACTGGCTCCCGCGAGGGAGCGGCGGCCCGAGGCCGCCTCGTCGCCCGGTTCCGCGGAGCGGGGACCCCAGGACGCGGAGGCCGTGCTCGCGGCCGCCCACCTCCTGGCCGAGGTGGGACCCCGCACCCAGGCGATCCACATCCACGCGCCCCTCGGGCTCGGTGCCTCCATCGACCACGAGCTGGCCTACGAGGCCTCGGTGCGGGCCTTCGCCACCGAGGCCGGCCGCAATCTCTTCCTGTACGAGGAACGGCCCGAGGCCTTCGTCCCCGGTGCGGTGCGCACGCGGCTGGCCCTCCTCGGCGCCCGCCTCCCCCCGGCGGGCGCGGGCACCGCGCCCCGGGTGCGGCTGTGGAGGATGCTCTGGCGCGTGAACGAGCCGCGCTGGCTCCGGGGGGAGCGGGCGGGACTGCGCAGCCGGCTCGCGGCCCTCGCCGTGGCCCGGCGTCGCTGGCGGGCGGCCCGCGCCTGGAACCCGTCACGCGCGCTGGGGCCCCGTCTCCAACCGATCGTGTGTGCCGCGGACGAGGAGGCCGCGGCGCTCGGCCGATCACTCTCGGAGTCGCTTCTCCCGGTGGACCGGAAGGGGCGGCCCCGGGGGGCCCGGCGATTCAACTCCTGTGCCGAGAGCGCGGCGAAGGCGCTCGGGGCCGCCTATCACGCCGAGCGTCTCTGGCTGTTCCTGCCCTCGGGCGAGGGTCTCGCCGAGGTGCGCCACCCCCTCGAGGCGGAGGGCGACTAGACCTCCGAGAGCGCGGCCCAGCGCTCCTCGTCCTGCAGCCAGAGCGTGTTCAGGTAGGTCTCCACCTGGTCCCGGGGAAAGGACCCGAGGGCAGCCACCGCGTCCCGGGCGACCTCCGGGGTCACCGGCGGCGGGGGCTCGGTCTCCTCGGTCAGGATTCCATCCTCGTGGGGCAGCCCGAGGGCGTCGAGGAAGGCGGCGAGGAGGGGACGGCGCTGGGCGAGGTGGAGGTCCACCAGGAGTCCCTGGGCGAGGCTCTCGCCAGGATCCAGCACGGTGGCGAGGATGCGGGCCTGGGCGTCGGGGGACAGCGCTCGTGCCGCTTGCGGACGCATGTGCCGTGCCGTCGCCAGGGCACTGAGAGCGGAGCCGACGAGCTCCGGGGAGGGGTCGCGAAAGAACGCTGCCGCGGCGAGGCGGCGCTCGTCGGGAGGCAGGCTCTTCCACAGACGGGTCGCGGTCGGGTGAAACGCCATGGCGCCCATCTCACCACAGGCGCGGCCTGCGGCCAAGCCGGGCGGCCGCTGGTAACATACGCTCGTGGCCGACCCGTCACGCCCCCCGCCTCGCTCAGCGTGTCTCAGCGAGGGAGAGGTGTCCCGACTGCGTGCGGCGTCACCCGGAGACGTGCCGGAGGACGTCGCCCAGCACCTCGCCACCTGCGAACGGTGTCAGGAGCGGGTGCTCTTTGGACCGGTTCGCCGCCAGCGCCCACGCCGGGAGATGCCGCCGATGCCCTCTTCGACCCGGGCCCTCGTCCTGCTCGCGCTGATGGCGGCGGTCATCGTCGTGTTCTTCGTCACCCTGCAGACCCTCATCCGGCGACTGTGACCCTGGCCCGGCTGGCCTTCCGGTCGACCGGCGCCGTGTGCCTCAGGCCGGGCCGTCCACGGGCACCAGGGCGCCGGTGACCGCGGCCGACTCGGACGAGAGCAGAAAGGCCATGACCCGGGCGATGGCGGCCGGCGTCGTCCAGGTCGCGGTGTCGGCGTCGGGCATGGCCGCGCGGTTGGCCGGGGTGTCGATGGTGCCGGGGAGGACGCAGTTGAAGCGCACGCCCCGGTGGCGGTTCTCGAGGGCGAGCACGCCGGTGAGGGCGTGAACCGCGGACTTGGCCACCGCGTAGGCCGCCATGTCGGCGCCTCCCGTCTGCGCCGCGCGCGAGCCCACCGTGACCACGCTCCCGCCCTTCTCCAGGAGGTGGGGAAGGGCGGCGCGACAGACATGGCGAACCGTGGCCAGGTTGCTCCGCAGCATGCGGTCCCACTCGTCCTCAGGCGCGGCCTCGAAGGTCGCCCCCCCCGCCCAGCCGCCGGCGATCAGGGCCACGCCGTCGAGGGCGTCCAGGGACGAAGCGGCCTGCTCGACGAAGCGGCGGGCCCCCTCCGCGCTGGCGACGTCCGCCTCGAAGCCGAGGAGCAGTGCGCCGGAGGGAACGGAGGACTCCAGCGAGCGCCACTGCTCGACCCGACGCCAGGGGACGACCACCGACGTGCCCCGCTCGAGGAGCAGGGTCACGAGAGCTCGCCCGAGCGCGCCGGTGCCCCCGGTGACGATGACGCCTCCCGGGTGGCTCACCTGCCACCGCCGTTCAAGTCCGCCCACGATCTCCCGGGCTCGGCCGCGAGGCTCGTGGGCAGGCCGGTCTTTCCCCAGCCCGGGTCCGCTCGTCCGAAGAAGTCGCGTGTGCCCAGGTAGCCCGCCCGCTGGATGGCCACGCTCACGTACCCGGCCCGGAGCAGCATCACCACCGCGTGCTCCGCGCGGTTTGCCGTGCGGCAGCCCACGACGAGGCCGGCGTCTCGGGGGAAGTGGCGCTCCATGACCGTGAGGAAGTCGGGATTCGCCGCCGATCCTTCGGGCCCCATGTGGACGAGGGGCACGTTGTACGCCCCGGCCGGATGACCCTGCTCGAACTCGGGAACCGAACGGACGTCGACGTAGGCCCAGCCTTCGGACCGCATGAGCTCGAGGGCCTCGTCGGGCGAGACACGCTTGACGTACATCCGGGGGGAGACCTCCTCCGCCGCTTTATAGCACGAGGTCGGCGGCGAGCCGCTCCACCGCCGGGGCGAACGTCGAGGGGGTGGGCAGGAGGCTCAACACCAGGTAGGCCTCGGCGGGAAAGTCGAAGAAGTAGCCAGGGTGCACGAGGACGTCGGTCTCCTGGAGCAGCCGGGCCACCCGGTCCTCCTCGGACAGGGTCGCGGGCACGCGCAGCACCGCGGACCAGCCGCCCTCGGGCTCGAGAAGGCTCGCCGGCGATCCCGGCCCCACCGCCGCGCGGAGGGTCTCCAGGTTGGCCCGGAGCCGGTCTCGCAGCGGACCCTGCAACTCTTCCCGCCGGCGCAGGAGGGTCGGGGCCGCGAGCTGGATCGGCGTCGAGACCGAAAGGTACGTGTCGGCCACGACCTCGAGTCGCTCGAGCGCCTCCCGCCGGCGGGCCGCCGGGCCCGTCACCGCCAGCCAGGCGAGCTTGACCTGGGGCAGCCCGCAGCTCTTCGAGAGCCCCCCGAGGGTGAAGGCGAGGGCGGGCCCGTCTCGGGCGACGCTCGTCACTCGGTCCTCGTCGTTGGAGAAGGCGAAGTCGGCGAAGACCTCGTCGGAGACGAGGGCAAGGTCATGCTCGGCGGCAAGGCTCTCGAGGGCGTCACGCTCTTCGCCCTTGAGGTAGGCGCCGGTCGGGTTGCCCGGGCTCACGACGACCACGGCTCGGGTGCGGGGAGAGACGGCGTCGCGCAGGGCGGCGACGTCCAGGTGCCACGACCCGTCGTGCGCGAGGGGGTAGCCCCGGACCCCCACCGACTCGAGCGAAGCCAGGTACTCGAACAGGGGGTAGCCGGGGCGGGGCACCAGGATCTCGTCACCGGGATCGCAGAGCAGCTTCAGGAGGAAGGCGTAGGCCTCGCTCGTGCTGGCGGTGAGGACCACCCGGTCCGGTTCCAGCGTCACCCCCCGCCGGGCGAAGTCGGCGGCCACCGCCGCCCGCGCCGAGGGGAGGCCGACAGGGGTCGGCTCGTAGAGCTCCCCGCCGGGGGCGGCGAGGGGGTCGAGGAGGCCGCCGGGGACTCGAAGCTCCACCTTCGTGGGATTGGACTCGGTGAGGTCGAGGACGCGCGCCCCCGCCCGACGCTTCTCCTCGAGCAGGCGGGCGAGGCGATTCGCGCGCCGGTCCCAGCGAGTGCGAGTGGAGAACATGGTGGCGGGGCGCATCCTACCCTGAACCCCGGGGCGGGAGGCGGCTCTTTGCGCGCCTTGACTTGCAGGCGGGCCCGCCCCTAGCCTTTCGCCGGTACGCCATGAGAGTTGCCTGCGTCCTGCTCGCCGCGGTTCCGACGCTTCTGGTCGGCTGCTCTCGACCGGAGACGCCCTCGGCCACGGCCTCTCCGTCACCCATGTCCGCGGATCCCGCGCGTCCTCTTCCCAGCCCGGTTCCGGAGGTCGTGGCCCGAATCGACGGGCAGCCGATCCTGTTCGCCCAGATCGTCCCCATGGCCCAGCGCGAGATGGAAGCGAACCAGGAGGAGGAAGGAGACAGCCACCGGAACCGTGCCGTGCGCCGCGCCCTCGAGCGCTACATAGACCGCGAGTTGCTCTTCCAGGAGGCCCGGTCCCGGGGGATCAGCCCCGACCAGCGAGCGCTCGACCGGGCCTACGACCAGGCCCGGCAGGATCACCCCGACGACGAGGAGTGGAAGGCCTTTCTGGCCGAGGCGGGGCTCAACCCGCGGTCATTCAAGACCGAGATGCGGATCCAGCACACGGTGAGCGCGCTTCTGGAAACGGAAGCGGGGGAGCTGTCCGTGGACGACGACGAGGCGCGGAGTGCCTACGAGGCGAACCCGCTGGCCTTCGTTCCCGTGGGCCAGACCCCGCCGCCGTTCGACGCGGTGCGGGCCCAGGTGACGGCGGTGCTGCGCCAGCGGCAGCTCGACGAGATCACCAAACGCCTGGTGCAGAAGCTGCGGGCGCGGGCGAGGATCGAGACCTTCCTCTGAGGCACGAAGCGGCGCGCGCTCGCCAACGCGCGGGGCGAGCGTTAGCCAGCGCCGGGGGCGGAGGGCTCCCCCGGCTGGGTGTCGGACAGGACCACCCGGTTTCGGCCACGCTGCTTGGCCGCGTAGAGCGCCTTGTCGGCGAGGCTGACCAGGTCCTCTGGTCGAAGCCCCACCGTCGGCACGACCGCGGCCGCTCCCAGGCTAACGGTGAGCACCGCGGCCACGTCGGAGGGGGCGTGCTCGATCTCGAGCTCCTCCACCCGGGCGCGGACGCGCTCGGCCAGGAGGCGCGCCCCCTCGGCGTCGGTGTCCACCAGCAGGCCCACGAACTCCTCGCCCCCGTAGCGGGCGGCGAGGTCGGCGGGCCGATTCAAGGTGTCCTCCATGGCCTGCGCGACGCGGACCAGGCAGTCGTCCCCGGCCTGGTGGCCGTACGTGTCGTTGAACTTCTTGAAGTGGTCGATGTCGCAGAAGAGAAGCGACAGGCAGCTGCCGTCGCGGGCCGCTCGCTTCCACTCCTGCCGCAGCACATCGTCGAAGCGCCGGCGGTTGGCGATGCCGGTGAGGGTGTCGAGAGCGGAGAGCCGCTCGAGGAGACGGTTCTTGTCTTCGAGCTGCCTCCGGATCGCCACCAGCTCCCGGTTCGCCGTCTCCACCTGCTCCGCGTAGGCCTGCAGCTTGATGTTGTCGGCGGCCAGCGACTCGAGATCGTGGCGAGAGCGGTCGGAGAAGATCCGCAGCAGAGCCATGAGGGAGGCCGGGTTGGGCGCGATGTGCTCCCAGAAGACGGTCTCCGGGATCTCGAGGACCACGGTGTCGTCCAGGGCCTTGAGGGTGGCCGCCCGCTCACGCGACTCGATCAGGGCCATCTCCCCGAAGCAGTCGCCCGGGCTTCCCACCGCCACCTGCTTGCCGTCTCGCGAGACGACCAGGTGGCCGGAGAGCACGACGAACATCGCGTGCCCTTCCTCTCCTTCGCGGCACAGCGCTTCGCCGGGCTGGAGGACGAGCTGGCCACAGGCCTTCAGGATGGCAAGAAGCTCGGGCTCGGGAATCGGAGCGAGGAGCGCCGTGTCCCGCACGAGGGTGAGGAGAGCCTCCGGGCTCACCTTCTCTATCGGCACCGGTCACCCCCAGCGGATGGCGGGTACGAGGCCTCATCGGAGGTCATGAGCCCCGATGATAGCGCGTATTGCGGGCAGCGAAGCTGCGCGCGGGTCGCTAGGCCAGAGTGCTCTTCGTGATCCGGACGCGGAAGACCTCGGGGCCCTCCTCGATCGAGGCCCACTCGAACCCCCCGGGGCGCTGCTCCTGGAAGTGGATCAGGAGGCCTCGGGGCAGGTGGTCGTTGACGACCTCGATGCTGTCTCCCTGCTCCAGGGCGTCGAAGGTGTCCAGAACTGCGGCCTTCCGGTTGACGCACCCGTCGAGGGTGCGGATGTCCACGGTACGCCATGCCGTTGCGGGTTCGCTCATCGGGTCTCCTTCCAGGCAGTAGGCGCATCCCCACGCCCCAGATCAGTATGGCCGAAGCGAGAAGCGGCCACCATGACCGCGGTCATACGCGGCGGGGCCGGGCGGAACGGCGGCCCGGAGCGGCGGGGAGGCGGCCGGCCATCAGCTGGGCCCCCCAGTCCTCGAGCGCAGCCAGGCTCCGCACCACCTCGATCCCGGCCTGGGCACGGGGCGCTCCGTCCCCGCCCACGATCAGGGCGACCCTGGGGGGCAGGCGGCCCCGGAGCTTGCGGAGGCTGGCGCTCGTCGCGGCTCCCCTGGTCGCCGAGGAGACGCTCACCGCCACCGCCCGGGCCCCGAGGTCCGTGGCCAGGGAGGCGATCTGGGGAGGGGGCACCTCGGGGCCGAGGTACAGGATCCGTGAGCCCATGGAGGCCAGGAGGAGGGCCGCCATCTGGAGACCGAGCCCGTGACCTTCGCCCGGGAGCGTGCCAAAGACCACTAGCGGACCCGAGGCCCTTTCCTCGAAGGGGAGGCGCAGGGAGCGGAGGAGATCGCCCACGCGCTCGGAGAGGAAGTGCTCGTGACGGATCTCGAGGTCCCCGTTCTCCCAGCCGTCCCCGACAGCGACCACGAGGGGGGCGACGCGCTCCTCCAGGAACTCCATCGGGGTCATCCGGCCCCAGTCGCCGAGGAGCGTGCGGGTCAGGCGGTCGGCGTCGAAGGCCGTCACCAGCCGGAGCAGTCCGGGGAGGTCCTCGGCCGGGGGGATCCCCGCCGACGGCCCGGCCGGGCTCGACGAGGTCCCCTCGAGGAGCTGATCGAGGGCCTCCTCCGAGGCGGCCACCACCTGGCCGGCGCGGTGCCCGAGCGCCAGCGCCTCGGCCACGCGGCGGAGGCGGGGAACCGCCTCCAGGGGGTAGACACGGTGCCCGGAGGGCTTTCGCTGGGGAACCGGGAAGCCGTACCGACTCTCCCACGTGCGCAGGGTCTCCACCGGAATGCCGGTGGCCCGGGCCAGGGCGCCGATCGAGAGCATGGGACTCTCCGCCTTCGGGGGCCGTGCCGTCATCGCCGTCGTCTCCTCACGCCTCCATGGTAGGCTTTTCAAAACCTCGTCACAACTCTCGCAACGGGCCCGCCGGCGCTTGCCCCCGGTGCTCCCATGCGTGCATCATGTCCGACGGAAGCGATTCGGGTCTGGTGACTCGCGCGGCCTTCAAAGCCGTCCGGCTCCGGGTTGATCCCCGGAGCGGTGGGTTCGATTCCCACCCGCTTCCGCCATTCCCCCCTGAAGAATCGGAGTGTTGGGACCGGCGCTCTCCCGGCTGTGCCCGAAACCTGAGCAGCGCGCCTCTCTGGCGGCCAGGGGCCAAGAACTCTGGGAACCGAGACGCGTCAGGGCCACTTCAGCGGATTTTCACGCTGGAACAACCGGATTTTTCCTGGAGTGCGCGGAACGGCTTTCATCGTTCCTGGGTGTCTGCCCCAGTGGAAAGTGGTGATGTCCGGTGGCGCTTCGCGGTGGGCAAGTGATTGTCATTGACTCGGCCGAGCGAAAGGTGCGCCATCGACAGTACACGCGCCCAGACTCGAAAACCGTCCTTCGAGCGGCGACTTTGGTGTTGGCACGCCTGTTGCTCTCTCCACAAGTGATTGCGGATGAGAGCGGCAATCTGCTCGGCCAAGACGGTACGGGAGACAGACTCATGGAAAAGACAGACGTCCTCGTGGTGGGAGGGAGCGCTGCAGGAATCGTTGCTGCGACCACCGGAAAGACCTTTCATCCCGACAAGGACTTCATGCTGATTCGGAAGGAAGTGCAGGTGGTCGTTCCTTGCGGTATCCCCTATATCTTCGGCTCTCTGGAGAGCAGCGATGAAGATGTGATACCGGATGCGGTACTGAGCAACGGGGGTATCAGGACGAAGATTGGCGAGGTCGTCTCTATGGATACCCAGTCAAAGGTCTGCGTCACCGACGACGGCACAGAGATTCGCTACCAGAAACTGGTGCTGGCTCTGGGTTCAACTCCCTACGTTCCCGAATGGTTGCCGGGCACGGAACTGGAGAACGTCTATACCATACCCAAGAACAAGGAATATCTCGATGGACTTCTCGCCAAGCTCGCCGAGTTTCGTAACCTGGTTGTGGTGGGTGGGGGATTCATCGGTGTCGAGATGTCGGATGAGCTGCACAAGATAGGTAAGAGCGTGACCCTCGTCGAGATATTGCCTCATGTGCTTGAGCTAGCTTTCGACCAAGAGTTTGCGATGGAGGCGGAAAAGATCCTCGAGTCGAGGGGAGTGAAGGTTAGAACCGGGGACGGGATCAAGAACATACAGGGAACGACGAAGGTCGAAGGCGTCATCTTGAACAGTGGAGAAAGGCTCGAGGCAGATGCCGTCATATTGGCGATGGGTTACCGTCCGAACACCTCTGTCGCAGAGCAGTCAGGGATCGAGCTGAACAGAATGGGATTCATCAAGGTCAACGAGTACATGAGGACGGATCGCGAGGATATCCTCGCTGTGGGAGACTGCGCCGAAAAGAAGAGCTTCATTACTCGAACAACGAAGAACATCATGCTCGCTTCTACTGCCTGCGCCGAAGCGAGGGTCGCAGCGCTGAATCTGTACCGACTGTCGGCGGTGAAGACCTTTGGAGGGACCATTGCCATCTACAGCACGGTGATAGGAGACACCGCTTTCGGTGTAGCCGGAGTAACCGAGAGTCTGGCAAAGGAGAGAGGGTTCAACATCGCGACCGCCGCCTTTGAAGGCGTCGACCGGCATCCTGGAAAGCTTCCGGGCACACACAAGCAGAAGGTCAAGCTGATCGTGACACGGGACGCGGGTGTGATGATCGGCGGCCAGGTCATGGGTGGAGCCAGCACCGGTGAGCTGACGAACCTGATCGGCCTTGCCATTGAGAACAGAATGGGTGTGGATTCGATTCTGACCGGCCAGATTGGAACTCACCCACTGCTTACCGCACCGCCGACCGCTTATCCGCTGATCAAGGCCGCCGAGGCGATTGCCAAGAGCCGCTGGATATCCTGATCCCAAGATGAGCGGCTGCGGTCGAAGTCACCGCCGCATCTTCTTCTCAGTCGTCGCGGGGGGGCTTCGGCGAGTCGGAGCTGTGCCCATTCTGTGTCCGAACTGGGCCCGCCTCGGTCGGCTCAGGCGGAACGGCCTCGGCAGCAACTTCCGGTGCTTCCTGTTCTTCTCGGCTGGAGTCACCCTCGGCAGCACCTTCTTCCCGCCTTCGACTCCCACCCGCTTCCGCCACGTTGCCTCGACTCGGTGCGCCCCGAGTCACGGCCACACGCCAACCTCCCCAGCAGGGATTCGTTGTCTTCGCGGTCGCTCGTCAGGTGTCTTCACAACTTGCCTCTTCTGAAGCCTGATCCCGGTACCCCGGTACCCATACCGGTGGGGTCAGTTCCCGGTCTCTCGTTCCGGTGCCGTCGCGACGCGCCTCTTGATCCCCAGCGCCCACTGCTCCGCGATCATCGCAAACGTGTTGTTGTGCCCCGTGCTGATGCGGACCGCCTCGTCGTCGCACACGGCCGAGAACGTGATGGCGCGCTCGGCGTACGCGCGCGATCCGGTGACGACGCAGGAGTCCCGATCCGCGAAGAGGATCACCAGATCCTCATCCACCGCGGCCTGCAGCATGTGGTCGAAGGCCGGGCCACGCGTTTCGACAGTGAGCGAGTCGTTGTCGGCGGCGACGCCGGGGACGACGAGCAGGAGCAGGGCGATACGGCCGGCTGTCTTCTTCATGCCCCCATTCTCCGGCATGGAATCGTGAATCATCGCCTTTCTCGACGCCTCCGGGCCCCTCCGCGACACGAGTAGCGCTAGACTTGGGCCGTGGGTGCGAAGCGATGCTGCGTCCTGTGTGGCGGCGTTCTCGATGACGCCCTCTATTGCGCGCCCTGCCGGTACCGCGTCGAGTCCTGGTTCGTCGTCCTGCGCGGCCGGGTCGTGGGGGTGGGGCACCGTGAGAGCGCCGGGATCGTGGTCGAGGAGGCGTTCTTCCGAGGTCTCGAGGACCTCGTTCGAGGTGCGGGGAGCCCGGGCTGGCCGAGCCTGCCAGGGCGGAGTCGGCTCTCCTGGTCAGGGACAGTGAAGCCCGCATCCCGGTGCCCGTGAGCGTCGACGAGTGGGCGCGGACCCTCTGGGAGTACCACCACGTCGGCCATGCTCTCGAAAGGGCCGACAGCATCATCGTCCTCGGGAGTCACGACACCCGGGTCGCCGAGCGCGGCGCGGAGCTGTTCCAGGAAGGGTGGGCACCTCTCCTGCTCTTCTCGGGGCATCTGGGGAGCCTCACGAGCGGGATGTGGTCTCGGTCGGAGGCGGAGATCTTCGCCGACGTGGCCGCGGGGCTGGGTGTCCCTCGCGAGCGAATGCTGGTGGAGGCCCGCTCCACGAACACCGGTGAGAACGTGGACTTCTCGCGCCGACTCCTGGCGGAGAGGGGCCTCGTCCCGCGAAAGGCGATCGCGGTTCAGAAACCGTACATGGAGCGTCGGACGCTCGCCACGTTCCAGAAGCGCTGGCCGGAGCTCGACGTGTCGGTCACTTCGCCCCAGATTGACTTCGACGACTATCCGACCGACGCGATCCGCAAGGACGACGTCATCCACGTCATGGTGGGCGACCTGCAGCGGCTGATCGTCTACGGGCAGAAGGGCTGGTCGGCGCCCCAGGACGTGCCGTCGGAGGTCCTGGGGGCGTACGAGGGGCTCGTCGCCGCCGGCTACACCGGGAGGCTCATTCCCAACGAACAGACTCGGCCCTGAGCGGCTAGAATCACCGCGTACGGTCCGATGGGAGGGAACCCATGACTCTGAAGAAGCGCTCCCGGGCGATGGTCGTGCTGGCGGCGGCGGCAGCGCTCGCGGCAGTGGGCGCAACGGCCGCCCCCTCGGCTCGGCCGACGGCTGCGGAGGAAGACGCACCGTTCTGTTGCGTCGCGAACCCCCGTTTCGCGGGGATCTGCAAGGTCACCCTGGCTGAGGACGAGACCTGTGCCGACGTCCTGGCCTACCTCAACAACGCGGCGAGCGTGGGGAAGACCTACTGCGGAACCACTCCGATCCGCGGGGGTTGGACGAAGGTGGAGTGCCAGGTGGAGGAGGAGTAGACAGCCCGTGACCGGGGCAGGGCCTACTGGTCGCCGGTGAGGTCGCTGCGGGGCTCGGGGGGGCGGCCGAGAAGGTGCTCGGCGAAGGCCAGGAGGCGCTCCGCCTCCTCCCTGGTGGCCGCCTCGTCCGCCTTCTCCTCGGTCATGTGGAGGATCAGGCGGCGGAGCAGCACGGTGGCGCCGGCGTAGGCGCCGGCGATCAGGCAGTCGCGCGCGGCCCAGTACAGGGTCATGGCGTCGTTGCCGGACAGGGCGATGGGCGAATCCGGACGAGGCCCCGCCTTGGAGTCGTCTCCGTTGTTCGAGCGGGGGGGCGACCACCGGGCGGGTCGCCAGCCCCACAACTCCTCCACGCGCGTGGGGGGGTTGGTCTTGTCCGGATCCCCCGGTCGTTTGAATCGCCTGGTGAACTCGTGCACCGTACCTGATCCCAAGAGGAACAAGAGTTTAGCAGGCGCAATGCGTTCTCGAGTCAACCTTTTTCGGGAGAGTGGGGACTATCCGGTAGGCGGTCAACTCGGCGGCAGAAAGCGGACCCGGAGCGAGCGTTTTCCGTGACCCCCGTGCCGAGGGGCCGAGTCGTTCTGGACGGGTCTTCGCCCAAACGCCTCATTCGAAAGGGCGCTTCGTCCCATTGCGCTCTGGGCGTCGAATGGTACAAAGTGACCCCGCCGCGCGCGTGCCCTGACCCGGCGGGCGCGCAGGAAGGGGACCCCATGAGCGAGACACTGGCGAAGCTGAAGACCGCGGTCATCGAGGGGCAGGCCGCGCCCGCGAGGGAGGCCACCGAGGCCGCCCTGGCCGAAGGCCTGCCACCCGACCGGATCCTCCTGGAGGCCCTGGTGCCGGCCATGGACGACGTGGGCAACCGGTACGAGTGCGGCGAGTACTTCGTCCCCGAGATGCTGATCTCGGTGCGGGCGATGAAGGAGGGGCTCCGGCTCCTGAAACCCCTCCTCGTCGAGGCGGACGTGAAGCCGGCGGGCCGGGTGGTGGCCGGAACGGTGAAGGGCGACCTCCACGACATCGGCAAGAACCTCGTCTGCATGATGCTCGAGGGTGCCGGCTTCGACATCGTGGACCTCGGGTGCGACGTGCCCGCCGAGAAGTTCGTGGCCGCGGCGAGGGAAGGAGCGGATCTGGTGGCTCTCTCCGCCCTCCTCTCCACCACCATGCCGAACATCAAGGCCACGATCGAGGCCCTGGGCGAGGCTGGGCTCCGGGACCAGGTCAAGGTCATGATCGGCGGCGCGCCGGTGAACGACAACGTCGCCCAGGAGTACGGCGCCGACGGCTACGCCGCCGACGCCAGCGCCGCGGTGGCCCTCGCCCGCAACCTCGCCGGCGTCACCGCCTGACCGGAGCCCCATGAACGGCCGGGAGAGAGTCCGCCGGACCATCGACCGCCAGCCCACCGACCGGGCGCCCATCGACCTGGGGAGCACCGCGGTCACCGGGATCCAGGCCACCACCTACGCCCGTCTGCGCCAGGCCCTCGGCCTGCCCGACGAGCCGGTGCGGATCGAGGAGCCGTTCCAGCTGCTGGCCGAGGTGGAGGAGCCGGTGCGGCACGCCCTCGGCATCGACACGATCGGCCTCTGGGGCCGAGACACGATCTTCGGGTTTCCCAACGAGGGCTGGAAGCCGTGGAACCTCCCGGACGGCACGCCGGCGCTGGTCTCCGAGCACTTCCGCTTCACCGTCGACGAGAAGGGCGACACCCTCATCTTTCCCAAAGGCGACACCTCGGCGAAGCCGTCCGGGCGCCTGCCCAGGGACGGCTACTACTTCGACGCCATCATCCGGCAGCAGCCCATCGACGAGGATCATCTGGACCCCCGCGACTGGGCCGACCAGTTCAGCCTCTTCACCGACGAGGACCTCCGGGACCTGGAGACGCGCTCGAAGCGTCTGTACGAAGACACGGAGTACTCGGTGGTGGGGGGCTTCGGCCAGGCCGGAGTGGGGGACATCGCCTTCGTTCCCGGACAGAACCTCATCACCCCGAAAGGGCTGCGTGACCCCAACGTCTGGTACGAGTACCTGGCCCTGCATCCCGACTACATCAAGGGCATCTTCCAGCTGTGGAACGACAACGCCCTCCGGAACCTCGAGCTCTACCGCCAGGCGGTGGGCGATCGCATCGACGTGATCTTCATGGGCGGGACCGACTTCGGCGGGCAGCAGGGGCCGCTCGTCTCCCCGAAGATGTTCCGCGACCTCTGGAAGCCGCTCTACAAGCAGACCAACGACTGGGTCCACGAGAACACCAACTGGAAGACGTTCTGGCACTCGTGCGGGTCGGTGGCGAAGCTGCTCGACGACTTCGTGGAGATGGGGGTCGACATCCTGAATCCCGTGCAGTGCTCGGCGGTGGGGATGGAAGCGGAGACCCTCAAGGAGCGGTGGGGCGACAAGCTGATCTTCTGGGGCGGGTCGGTGGACACCCAGGCCACGATGCCCTTTGGCACGCCGGAGCAGGTCCGGGCCCAGGCCGAGGAGCGCCTGCAGGTCCTGGGCCGGGACGGGGGGCTCGTCTTCTGCTCGATCCACAACATCCAGGCGAAGAGCCCGGTCGAAAACGTCATCGCGTTCTTCGAGGCGGCCAAGGGCGACAGGATCGTCGCCCCGCCTCGGTAGCCCGAAGCGCCGAGACCGCGGGCCTTCAGGGCCCGGTGTCGAGCGGCTCGTCCAAAGACGAAGGAGTGCCGTCATGACAAGTCTCCCCCGGATCCTGGGCACGCTCGTTGTCTCCCCGGTGTTCCTCGTGGTCGCGACACCCCCTTCCCCGGCGGCCGAGCTCGTCTCTCCGAACGGACGAATCACGGTCACGGTGGCCGTGAAGGAGCGGCTCGAGCCGTGGCCGACGGGACGGCGGCTCTACTACACCGTCGCCCGCGACGGGCGGACCCTCGTCGCCGACTCGAGCCTCGGCCTGGACCTCGACGGCCAGGCGCCCCTGGCGCGCGACCTCGTGATCGAGGACGAGGGGTGGCGGAGCTTCGACGAGACCTGGCAGACGGTGGTGGGGAAGAGCCGGGACGTGCGGGATCACGGCAACGAGCTCACCCTGAGCCTGCGCGAGGCGAGGGAGCCGGGGCGGACGCTCCAGGTCGTCTTCCGGGCCTACGACGACGGCGTGGCCTTCCGCTACGTGCTGCCCGAGCAGCCGGGGCTCGAGGAGTTTCGGCTCGCCGGCGAGCGCTCGGAGTTCCGGTTCACCGGAGATCACGAGGCGTGGGCTGCGGACTACGGGTCCTTCGCCTCACATCAGGAGGCGGAGTTCCCGAAGACGACGCTGAGTGCGATGGCGCCCTCCGCCCACGTGGGGCTGCCGCTCCTGGTGAGGGCGGGGGAGAAGGCCTGGGTGGCGATCACCGAGTCCAGCCTCCGCGACTGGGCCGGGATGTATCTTGGCGGGACGGGCGCGCCCGGGGCCCTGGTCTCGCGCCTGTCCCCGCGCCACGACGACCCCACGGTGGCGGTCATCGGCAAGACCCCTCACGTCTCGCCCTGGCGGGTCCTCATGATCGGCGACGACCCGGGTCGCCTCATCGAGTCCAACATCGTCCTCAACCTCAGCGAGCCGCTGGCCATCGAGGACCCCTCGTGGATCACCCCGGGCCGATCGGCCTGGGACCGCTGGTGGAGCGGCGACTGGGCCCCGGCCGCGGACTTCGAGATCGGGATGAACACCGCCACCATGAAGTACTTCGCCGACCTCGCGGCGGAGATGGGCTGGGAGTACGTCCTGGTGGACTGGACCTGGTACGGCCCCATCGAGGACTTCGAGACGGGGGGCGTGCGGGACTGCACGAAGCCCATCGCCGCCGTGGACGTGCCCGAGATCGTCCGCTACGCCAACGACAAGGGCGTGAAGGTGCTTCTCTGGATCTTCTGGACCCACATGGACCAGAAGATGGACGAGGCCCTGGCGCTCTACGAGCGGTGGGGCGTCTCCGGGATCAAGGTGGACTTCATGGCCCGGGACGACCAGTGGATGGTGGACTGGTACCAGACGCTGGTGCGCAAGGCCGCCGACCACAAGCTGACCGTCGACTTCCACGGCGCCTACAAGCCCACGGGCCTGCGCCGTGCGTACCCGAACCTCCTGACCCGGGAGGGCGTCCTCGGCAACGAGTACAACAAGTGGAGCGACCGGGTGACGCCCGAGCACAAGGTCACGATCCCCTTCACCCGCATGCTCGCCGGCCCCATGGACTTCACGCCCGGCGGGTTCTACCACGCGACGCCGGCGACCTTCGAGGCCCGGGACAGCCGCCCCTGGGTCATGGGCACCCGGGCCGCCGAGCTGGCCGAGCTGGTGGTGTACGAGAGCGAGCTCCAGGTGCTCTGCGACTCCCCCGACGCCTATCGGACGAGCCCGGTGGGTGTGGAGTTCCTGAAGGAGGTTCCCACCACCTGGGACGAGACACGGGTCCTGAACGGCGCGGTCGGGGAGTACGTGACCATCGCCCGCCGGTCCGGGGAGCGCTGGTTCCTGGGGAGCATGACCGGCACCGAGGGCCGCACGCTGGAGGTGCCGCTGGGCTTCCTCGGGGGCGGGGAGTGGACGATCCGGAGCTGGGCCGACGCCCCCGACGCCGATGCCCACCCCGAGAAGGCGGTCGAGAGCCGCCGGACCGTCGGGGCCGGGGACACGCTGACGTTGAAGCTGGCCCCGGCCGGGGGGCAGGCCGTCATCCTCGAGCCGAAGGACGGGCCGTGAGCCAGGGGGAGCCCACGCGTGCTCGAGCACTTCGGGTCCGGCAACCCCGACCTTCTCCTCGGGGCGCCCTGACCTAGACGGAGGTGCCGCCGTCGATGGGGATGACCGCTCCGTTGGTGTAGGCGCCGGCCCGGGAAGCCAGGTAGATGACGACGCCGGCCATCTCCTCCGGGCGACCGATGCGGCCAAGGGGGCAGGCGGCGGTGATCTCCCGGGTCCGGTGCTTCAGCACGTCGGCGGTCATCCGGCTCGGGAAGAAGCCCGGGGCGATGGCGTTGACGGTGATGCCCCGGGGCCCGAGCTCCATGGCCAGGGTCCGGGTGAGGTGGTGCAGCGCCGCCTTGCTGGCCGAGTAGGCAAAGGTGCCGGTTCCGATGAGGCGCTCGGCCCGGAGGCCGGCGACCGACCCCACGTTGACGACGCGAGCGGGATCGTCGGGCGTGGCCCCTCGCTCGAGCATGGGTGTCAGGTTGCGGGTCAGGGCGAAGGGAGCGGTCACGTTGAGTCCGAGGACCTTGTCGAAGGCCGTGTCCGGGTACTCCTCGTAGGGCGCGCCCCACGACGCGCCGGCGTTGTTGACCAGAATGTGGAGGCACCTCTCCTTCGAGGAGAGCGCCTCGGCGAGGGAGGCCCGTCCCTCGGCGGTGGCGACGTTGGCCGGGAGGGGGGTGCACGAGCCGATGGACGAGAGCTCGCTCGCGACGCGGTCGCAGGCGTCCTTCTTGCGCGAGGCGATGTAGACGCGGGCCCCGGCCCCCAGGAGCCCCTCGGCGACCATGGCTCCGATCCCGCTGGATCCGCCGGTGACGAGGGCGACCTTGCCCTCGAGGGAGAACAGCGACGAGGTGTCGATCCGCGTCATGGGGTCACTCCACGGGGGTGACGTCGCCGGTCACCTCGAAGCGCCCGACGACGGCGCCGGGCGACGCTCCCGGTTGCCCGCCGCCGACCGAGACCTCGAACGTCCCCGGGACGACGACGCGATTCCAGTCCGGGTCGATGAGCGAGAGCTGACGCGGGCTCAGCTCGAACGAGACCCTCCTCTTCTCCCCCGGCTCGAGCGAGATCCGGGTGAACCCGGCAAGGGAGCGCAGCGGCACCGGGACCTCGGCGTCGACGTCGGTCAGGTAGAGCTGGACCACTTCCTCGCCGGCCCGCGGGCCCGCGTTCTCCACGTCGACGGAGACGCTGATGCCCTCGCCGGCGACGACGGATTCCGGTAGCTGGAGATTGCCGTACCCAAAGCGGGTGTAGCTCAGGCCGTGCCCGAAAGCATACAGCGGCTCGCCGTCGAAGTAGCGGTAGGTCCGTCCCTTCATGGCGTAGCTCTCGAAAGGGGGCAGCTGGTCCACGGACCGGTAGAACGTCACCGGCAGCCGTCCCGCGGGGTTGTAGTCCCCGAAGAGAACGTCGGCGATGGCCTCGCCGGCCGCCTGCCCCGGGTACCACGCCTGGACGATGGCGGGGACGTTCTCGGCCGCCCAGGTCACCGACACCGCGCTCCCGCTGAGGAGGACCAGGACCGTGGGCTTACCGAGGGCGTGGACGCGCTCGATCAGCCGCTCCTGGACCTCGGGGAGGCCGATGATCACCCGGTCGCCCCCCGCGAAGCCCTCCACCGGCACGTTCATCTCCTCGCCCTCGAGACGCGGCGAGAGGCCCATGAACATCACCACCGCGTCGGCCTGCTCCGCCACGGCGACCGCCTCGGCGGCCAGGTCCTTCGGCGGCGGCGCCCACAGCAGCGTCATGTGCGCGTCTCCGCGGTGCTCGGAGTAGTCGACCCGCAGGGCGTAGGAGCGGCCGGCCTCGAGCTCCACCTCCCTCGCGCTCTTCGTCGGATGATGGCGGTTCTCGAAGGAGACGAGCTCCTGGCCGTCCAGGTAGAGGGTGAACGCGGAGAACCCGACCCCGCCGAGAGCGTAGGTGCCCGACACCGGGGCCACGAGCTCGCCGGTGTAGCGCACCCCGAAGTCGTCGTCGTCGAGCTCCGGCAGCGGGGCCCGGTCCCACCAGTTGACGTCCAGCTGCGGGACGACCTCGGTCTTCACCGGCTCACCTTCGAGCTCCCGGTTGTCGAAGTACTCCGCGGTCAGCCCGGGGACACGCCGGTCGGCCCGGGTGGTGAACAGGGCGGAGGCGGGCACCGGGACCAGGTAGGGGAGGCCCTCGGCCCACTCGCTCCCTCGGGCGTGGAGCACCTTGGTTCCCTCGCCCAGCTTCCGGCGGATGCCCTCCAGGGGCGTGACCGGCTCCGCCGGGTTGCCGTTGTAGTTCCCCAGGAGCACCTCCACGTCGTCGGCGTTGGGGCCGATGACCGCGAGGGTGCCGAGGTCCTTCGGGAGCGGCAGCAACGCGCCGTCGTTCTTGAGCAGGACGATCGACTTGCGCGCGGTCTCGACGGCGAGGGCCCGGTGCTCCTCGCTGTCCACCACGCTCAGGGGGATGTCGGTGTAGGGGACCTGGTCGGGAGGGTCGAACTCACCCAGTCGGAAGCGTGCTCGGAAGAGTCGCCGCAGTGAGATGTCGATCTGCTCCTCGGTGATCAGCCCCTCGGCCACTGCCTGGTCGAGGGAGTGGAAGGGGATCTGCCACTGCGGTCCCCAGCTGATCCCGCAGTTGAGGTCGCAGCCCGACTTCACCGCCAGCGACGCCGCCTCCCTCTCGTTCGCGGCGATCTCGTGGTTCCGCCAGATGTCGGTGACCGCCCCGCAGTCGGAGACCACGTAGCCGTCGAAGCCCCACTCGTCCCGGAGGATCGAGGTCAGGAGCCGGTAGCTGCCGGTGGCCGACTCCCAGTTGTAGCGGCTGTAGGCACTCATCAGGGACTGGGCCCCGCCCTCCTCGATCGCCGTGCGGAAGTGGGGCAGGTAGGTCTCCCGCAGGTCGCGCTCGTCGGCGATGGCGTTGAAGTGGTGACGCTCGGGCTCGGGGCCGCTGTGGACCGCGTAGTGCTTCACCGTGGCCACCGTCTTCAGGTACCTCGGGTCATCGCCCTGGAGACCCTTGACGAAGGCCACCGCCATCCGGCCGGTCAGGAAGGGGTCCTCCCCGTAGGTCTCCATGCCGCGGCCCCAGCGGGGGTCCCGGAAGATGTTGATGTTGGGGGTCCAGAACGTCAGTCCCTCGTAGATGCCCCGCTTGCCCCGGCGGACGAAATCGTGGTGCTTGGCCCGGGCCTCGTCGGAGATCGCGGTGGCGACCCGGTGCATGTGCTCGGTGTCCCACGTTGCGGCGAGACCGATGGCCTGGGGAAAGACCGTGGCCAGCCCGGCCCGGCCCACCCCGTGAAGGCACTCGTTCCACCAGTTGTACTGGGCGACCCCGAGACGGTCGATGGCCTCGGCATCGCTGGCCATCTGGTGGACCTTCTCCTCGAGGGTCATCCGCGACACCAGATCCTGCGCCCGCTGATCCACCGGCAGCGTGGGGTCGAGGTAGGCGGGCGTCTCCTCCGCCGCCACCGACCCGCCCCCGAGAAACGCCGGGGGCGCCAGGAGCCCCAGGATCGCCACCACGCCCGCCAGACGTCTCGATCGAGTCATCGTCGCTCCCTCCCGAAGTGGGTGTCCGGGCGCATTCCACGTCGCTTTGGCGTCTCGAGTCAAGGCGCGTCGCGGAACCGGGCGCTCTCGTCTCGGGCGCCGGCGAGGACGTCCGTCCCCCTCGCCCGCGGCCGGGCGGACGATACCGCCGGGCGTCCGGAAAGACAAAGGTGGACTGGGAGGACGGAGGGCCAGGTCAACGGAGAACGGAGAACGGAGAACGGAGAACGGAAACGGAAGCGGAAAGCACCGCCATCGTTGGACGACGCGGCGATGGCGGTGCGATCAGAAGTACCAGTTGAGCTGCAGGAACAGGCGCGGTCCCTGGGACAGGTAGAGACCCGGAACCTCGGTCTCGATGCCCCCGAACTCGGTGCCGCTCGGGCCCAGGGGGAGGCTCACCGCGCCCAGGAGGACCAGGTCCTGCATCAGGTCGTTCTGGGTCACGACCTGGACGAGGGCGCTCCCGTCCGAGAGGTTCACGAAGACGTTGGGCGTCACCTGGAAGAGGGGGTGCAGCTCCATGAGCGTGCTGGCCACGACGTAGTGGCGGCCCAGGGTGAAGAGCTCCCCCCGGGCCAGGCGCTGGAGGAGCTCCGGGTTCCGGGCGAGGCTCTCGGGGTCGTACTGGCCGTCGGGCTGGCCGAAGCCGTTGAAGAAGTACTCCACGACCCCGCTCATGTTCTTGCCGCCCCAGACCCAGGAGTAGCTGAGGCTGGTGACCGCGGTCAGGTGCGTCTCGTCGTCGGTGAGCGTGAAGACCGCGTCGCCCCGCCACACCGCGCCCCCGAGAGGGACGTTGCCACCCCCGGCCAGGAGCGGGTCGTCGAAGTGCCGGGCGGCCAGGAGGTCGAACTCGCCGGAGCCGGCGAACCCGTGGTACTTGAGGGCGAAGGAGCTCCACCGGGCGTCCACCTTCCCGGTCTCCAGGCTCCTCCGGATGACGGCCACTCCCTGGAGGTCGTCCCCGCTCGCCCGCAGGAGCTGGCCGTAGACCATGTCGTCGCCCAGCTTGTACTCCTTGTCCACCGCCGCGGGATCGAAGGGGTTCAGGATGTCCATGGGGGTGTAGACCATCCCATTGCCCCAGGTCAGGGCCTGACGCCCCAGCCGAAGCACGGCCTTCTCGCCCGCGTATCCCACCGACAGCCGGTCGAGCCGATTGAGAACCGCGGAGCGGCCCCCGTCCCGGAAGACGTGGGTGAGGTCGAGGAGGCGAGCGTCGTCCCGGGGGTAGCGGCCCACGAGAGCCCGGAGGCTCTCGGGGAAGTCGCGGGTGAAGTCGATCGTGTCGCCAAAGAGGCCGATGAGCTGGTCGCTGGCGTCGAAGCTCAGCGGACCACGGTCGACGTCGAGGTTCAAGCGCAGCTCGAGGTTGTGGTCGAGGGACTCGGGGCCGGTCAGCTCCCGGAAGAGGCTGTCGTCGGGATAGCTCCCGAGGACGAGCTGGTAGCTGAGCCGCCCGCCGAGGTCGACGGTCGTGTCCTGGGCGTTCGCGGGGGCCGTGGGAAGGAGGAGGACAAGGGCGAGGGGGAGGAGCGGCAGTGGGCGAGTCGGGAGCGGGGTCATTCGAGTGGAGGGGGAGGGACGAGCCATTCCGAGATCCGGGTCGGGGTTGGCTCGTCGATCACGCAGCCTCTTGCTCGGGGTCGTCGACGATGCGGCCGTCCAGCATGTGGACGATGCGGCGAGCGTACTTCATCACTCGTAGGTCGTGGGTGGCGATGACGAAGGTGGTCTGGTGCCGGGTGTTGAGCTCCACGAAGAGCTCCATGAGCTGCTCCGCGGTGTGGGAGTCCAGGTTCGCGGTGGGCTCGTCGGCCAGGACCAGGGCGGGCTGGGAGACGATGGCCCGGGCCACCGCCACCCTCTGCTGCTGCCCCCCCGACATCTTGGCCGGGCGTCGGTCCTCCAGACCCTTGAGCCCGACCTCGTCGAGGATGCCCACCGAGCGCTCGTGTCGCTGGTCCGCGGGGACCCCCTGCACCTCCATGACGAACTCCACGTTCTCGCGGGCGGTCAGCACCGGGATCAGGTTGTAGGCCTGGAAGACGAAGCCGATGCGGTGCAGCCTCATGTCCGCCATCTCGGACTTGCCGAGATCGTCAATGCGGCGGTCGGCGATCCAGATCTCGCCGCTGTCGATCCGGTGGAGGCCGCCGATGGCGTTGAGGAGGGTGGTCTTGCCGCCCCCGGATGGGGCCGACAGGCAAACGAAGCCGCCGTCCTCGATCTCGAGGCTGACGTGGTCGAGGCCCTTCACCTCGACCTCACCCTGGCGGTAGGTCTTGCACACGTCCACGCAGCGCACAGCAGGCATGGTCACACCTTCGTGATGGCCTCGACCGGCTCGTAGCGAGAGGCCCGCACGGCCGGCCAGAGGCTGGCGATGAAACCCAGGACGAGAACGACGACGTTGGCGAGGACGACGTCCTCCCAGCGGAGGGCCGGGTAGAGGACGCTGGACGCCCCCCAATACTCCATGCCCTGGCCGACGATGGAGAGGTCGATGCCGCTCTCCAGGGGCTTGATGGTGAGCCAGGCCAGGACGTCGCCGATGAGGAGCCCCAGAGCCAGGAGAAACGTGGACTCCGCGATGATCTGGGCGCGGATGCTGCGCGGTGTCATCCCCAGGGCGAGCATGAGTCCGATCTCCCGGACCCGCTCGAAGACGGCCATGATGAGCGTGTTCACCAGGCCGAAGGCGAGGGCGAGGAAGACCACGACGATCCAGACGAGAACGAAGCCGTCCATCATTCCCAGCATGGAGCCCAGGTACGGGTCGAGCTGGGCCCAGCCCTCCACCGTCACCCCCGGGCCCGCCGCCGCCTCGACGCGGTCCCGGAGCCCGTCCACGTTGCGGTAGTCGGTGCCCAGGATGGCAATCTCCGACACCAGGTCGCCCATCCCGAGGAGGCGCTGCACGGTGGCCCGGCCGGCGAAGACGAAGCCCTCCTCCTGGGCCTGGAGCCTCGAGTCGTAGACCCCGACCACGCGGAAGCCGCGATCCGCGATCTCGTTGTTCCGGTCCTGGCTCATGACGACGACGCGCTTGCCGAGATCGGTCTCGAGCCGGTCGAGGAGCTTGCGGCCCACCACCAGTCCCTGGTCCTCGGGCGACTCGAGGAATCGCCCCTCGGCCATGTCCCCGGCCACGAAGGACAGAGCCCGTTCCCGCTCGGGGTCGATTCCCACGAGGACGACCCCTCGCGTGCTGCGCTCGCTGGAGACGACCGCGGGGACCTTGACCCGGGCCGCCCAGGCCACGACCGCCGGCCCGTCGAGGGTCTCGCGGAGGCGGCGGCCGGGCGGGGCGAGGGAGTTGGCGACGCTGGGATCGTCCCGGTAGGAGGGGTGGTGGATCTGCACGTGGCCGGGAAGGGTCCGGATCCCGTCCTTGACCATCTCGTCGACCATGCCCCGCGTGAGGGCGGTCATGAAGATCATGGCCCACGCCCCGACGATGACCGCGGCCAGCATGATGAGGGTCCGGCGGTGGTTTCGCCAGAGGTTCCGCCAGGCCAGGCGCAGGGTGATGCGGGGCGAGCCCATCACGCCGCCCTCATGGCCTCGACCGGATCGAGCCAGTGGAGCCGGGCCGCCGGATAGACCGAGGCCAGGAGGCTCGCGAGGAGGACGATCATGGGCCCGAAGAGGAGTCCCGTCGCGGTCACCTTCATGTAGATCCGATCGGGAAGGTTGAACTGACCCGCCATCTCCTCGAGGCCCGGGAAGGCCAGGCCGTGGATCCCGAACCAGCCAACCACCGCCCCGCCGATGGCCACGCCGACCACGAGGCCGACGAGGCCCATCAGAGCCGTCTCCAGGATGACCAGGCGCCCGAGCTTCCCGGGGGAGACGCCCAGGGACATGACGACCCCGAACTCCTTCGTCCGCTCCAGCACCGACATGAGCTGGGTGTTGAGGACGCTGAAGGCCACGAGCACGATGAGCACGAGGTACATGAACGCCGCGCTCGACATGTCGGCCTGGATGGCCTGCTTGAGGCCGGGCATCAGCTTCTCCCAGTCGAGGACCACGAGGCCTTCCCCCGCCGGCAGCAGGCTCTCGATTCGCGACTTGAGGCCCGAGACGCGAAGGAGGTCCGGCGCGAGGAAGACCACGCTGTGTCCGGCCGACCCCATGGAGAAGGTGTCCTGGAAGAAGGCCAGCGGAACCTCGGCCAGGCCCCGGTTCATGTCCGGGTTGCCGGCGTCCAGGATGCCGACGACGGTGGCGATCGCCGCGGCGATGGAGCCGTCCAGTCCGCTCCCCATGAGGGTCAGCTCGTCGCCCACGCCGACCCGCAGGTTGCGGGCGAGCACGGTGCCGACGACGATCTCCGCGGCGTCCGGGGCGTCGAGGAAGCGTCCTTCCTGGACGAGGCCGGGAAGGCTCGAGACCCGGGTCTCGGCCTCGGGCACCACGCCCACGACCTGGACCCCGAAGCTGCGGTCGGCGCTGGAGGCCAGCGCGAAGGCCGAAGCCCGGGGGGCGACGGTGTCGAGTCCCAGGCTGGCTTGAAGATCGGCGGCGAGGCGCTCCACGTCCGGGACCGTCTGGCGCATCTTCTGCTCTTCGTTGTAGCCCTCGGCCTGCACCTGGAGGTGACCAACCGAGGCCCGGAGGCTGTTGTCGATCATCATCTCGTACATCCCGACCTGCATCGAGATCATGAAGACCAGGATGACGTTGGAGAAGATCATGGCGCCCGTGGTCAGCCACGTGCGCCGGGGGTGCCGCCAGAGGTTGCGCCAGGCCAGTCGGAGGGTGAGTCCCATCAGTCGCGGGGGTTGCGCAGGTTGGACCGGGTGAAGAGGCTGTCGGGCAGGTCGAGGTCGAATCGCATGCTGTCGAGGGAGATCTCCGTCCACTCGTCCTCGGCCTCGAGCTTCTCCATGCGCTGACGCAGGGCCAGCATCCGGCCTCCCATCTCGCCGATGTCCAGGGAGCGCAGGGACTTCACGAGCTTGCCGTCCTGATCGTAGAAGTCCTCGGAGACGAGGACGTTGTCGTCCCGGATCTTCAGGACCTCCTTGCCCCAGACCACGGCCGCGTCCTCGTGGGGAATCGACTCGATCACGGAGACGGTGTGGCCCTCGCTCTCCTCCTTCTCGAGCAGGGTGTGGTCGTACTGGTCCACGATGGTGTCGGCCCGGGAGACGTCCTTGTTGGAGAAGTCCGAGCCCAGCCAGCTCTGGCCCATCATCGACGAGGGGACCTTCATGACCCGGTTCACCTTGGGAGAGTAGGTCCACATGCTGTCGTCGATCATGAGCGTCCCGTTCCCGGCGTCCTTCCTCGGCGCGGTGACCCGGACGAGGGAGCGCTTCTGCCCCCTGGTCCAGACCTTCATGGACATGGACCGCTCCCAGCTCGGGCGGTGGATGGTCATCGTCATCTCGCCCTGGGAGGCGGTGCCGCGCCAGTGCTCCCAGGCCGCGCGGACGATCTCCCGAGCGTCCTCGGTGGCGGCGGTGCCGGGGCCCATGAGCCCGAGAGCGGCAAGTGCGGCGGCGACGGCCGCCCGGCGTCCGATCATCGCGGGTCCCTCCATGGTGTGCCTCGAGCGCCCGCGGTGGGTTGTCGAGCCGGGGAGGCCCGCGCGAGCGACCCAAGCTGAGTATATCAAGAGGGCATCACCACCCGAGGAAAAGCTGAACTCGATGGGTGTCTCGGGCGTACCCCGTTGTGACACTCCCGGGTAGCCGTCCGCAGGCCGGTTCGGTCCCCGGAAGGAGGCAAGAGTGCGCGAGATGAAGCTGGGGATTCTCCTCCTGACGTCGGCGGGCCTGGGCCTGCCTGCGTGGGCTTGTGCCTACGACACCTGCCAGGTGAGGGAGCCGCGGGAGGCCACGGTCGATGCCGCCGGGGCGGCCACGGTGCGAGTGGAGGCGAAGGCCGGGTCCTTGAGGATCACGGGCGAGGAGGGCCTGACCGAGGTGCGGGCACACGGGGAGGCGTGTGCCCGGAGCCGCCAGTCGCTGGAGAAGGTACAGCTCCGCGCAGAGCGCTCCGGGGACGAGGTCCGTGTCGTGGTCGACATCCCGGAGAGGTGGGGTGAGCCGGCCGCCCTCGATCTCGAGGTGCGGGTGCCGGCGGGCGTGGCCGTGCACGTGGAGGATGGCAGCGGGGAGGTGGAGGTGGACGGGGTCGCCTCGCTCCGGCTGCGGGACGGCTCGGGGGAGATCGACGTGACCGACGTGGGCGGAGACGTGACCATCCACGACAGCTCGGGGGAGGTGGACGTCGTCGATGTGGAGGGTTCCGTCGTTCTGGAGGACGGCTCTGGGGAGATCGACGTGAACGATGTCCGGGGCAGCGTCACCGTCGAGGCCGATGGCTCGGGAGATATCGAGATTCGCGGCGTCGGGGAGAACGTGCTGATCCGACGCGACGGCTCCGGTGACATCCACGTCGAGGACGTCGACGGCGACTTCACCGTCGAAGAGGACGGCTCGGGCGACATCACGCACGAGCGCGTGCAGGGCCGGGTGACGGTCCCGGAGCGCTGAAGCGGCGGTCCTCCGTCGGCCGTCGTGTCGGGCGTGAGTTAGACTCCCCACCATGGTGCGTGCGCTCGTGGTCGTCGCGCTTCTGTCCGTGGGCGCGGGAACGGCCACCCCGGACCCGGGCCCCGCTCGGACCGACCGGCCCCGTCTGGCCCTCGCCCTGAGCGGGGGCGGGGCCCGCGGGATCGCCCACATCGGGGCCCTGCGTGCCCTCGAGGATGCGGAGATCCCCGTCGACGCCATTGCCGCCAACAGCATGGGGGCGGTCGTCGGCGGCATCTACGCGACCGGCAAGACCACGGCGGAGCTGGACCAGATCGTCCGGTCCGTGGGCTGGGA
>JAJDNS010000196.1 GCA_022340585.1 Acidobacteriota bacterium | reverse complement strand
CGAGCCGGAGCCGGCTCCGGCCGAGGCGAAGGCGGCGCCGGCACCGGCGACTCCTCCGCCGGCCCCGGCTCCACCCGCACCCGCACCCGCACCCGCGCCGGCGGCCCCGACAGAGGTCCCGGGAGGCCGGATCAAGGCCAGCCCGCTCGCACGGTCCATGGCGGCCCGGGGCAACGTCTCGCTGGCATCGGTCGCCGGCTCCGGGCCCGGTGGGCGTATCGTCAAGCGCGACATCGAGGGCTACCTCGCCGCGCGGGCGGGTACCGGAGCAGCGCCCGGGGGCACACGGCCCGGCCCCCCCGAGCCGTCGGTCACGCCGGGGACGGAGATCCCCCACTCCAACGTCCGCCGCACGATCGCGCGCCGCCTCGCCGAGAGCAAGTTCCAGGCGCCCCACTTCTACGTGACGGTGGAGATCGCCATGGACGACGCGGTCTCCCTCCGCGAGCAGCTGATCCGCGCCGAGGGCGTCAAGATCTCCTTCAACGACCTCGTGGTGAAGGCCTGTGGCCGGGCGCTCACCAGCTTCCCCACCGTCAACGCGTCATGGGCCGAGGACCGGATCGTCACTCATGCCGGGGTTCACGTGGGGGTCGCGGTCGCGATCCCCGACGGCCTGATCACCCCGGTCGTGCGCGACGCCAACGTCAAGTCGGTAGTGGAGATCTCCCGGGAGATCAAGGAGCTCGCCGGACGCGCCCGCGACCGCAAGCTCAAGCCCGAGGAGTTCACCGGCTCGACCTTCACCACGTCGAACCTCGGGATGTTCGACGTGACCGAGTTCACCGCCATCATCAACCCGCCCGAGAGCTGCATCCTCGCGGTGGGCGCGGTGAG
The DNA here is from genome assembly GCA_022340585.1 of Acidobacteriota bacterium. Taxonomy (GTDB): domain Bacteria; phylum Acidobacteriota; class Vicinamibacteria; order Fen-336; family Fen-336; genus JAJDNS01. Next base: position 23,587 of record JAJDNS010000196.1, on the reverse strand, counting down.
AAAGGTCCCGGTGGTGGTGGACGACCAGGTGACGGTGGGCCACCGGATGAACGTCACCCTCAGCTCGGACCATCGCGTCGTAGACGGCGCTCTCGCCGCCCAGTTCCTGGCCGAGGTCCGGCGCCTCCTCGAGAACCCGGTCAGCCTCCTGCTCTAGGGGGCAGCGGGCGCAGCCCGCGACGAAGCGCTGGGCCACGGAGACTGAGTGACCGGACCCGGCGCTAGCGAGCGCCCCCGACCCCGGTCGCTCCACACCGGGACACCGTCGGCGTCCCTGAGAACGAAGGTGGCGTCGCCCTTCCGAAGCTCCGCGACGATGATGACCGGGGCGCCCTTGAAGACGATTCTCGATCCCGTCACCTCGATCTGGTCGTGCAGCTCGATGCCAACGACCTTCCGACTGATGTACCGCTCGGGGCCGAGGTGTACGGCCAGCTCTTCCTCCTCCGTGCGAAGGGTGAAGCAGACGCCACACTCCATCCCCTTCCGTGGATTGATGAGATCGACGACCGTCACCTCTCCCCGAACGGTATCGACCGTGGCGGGGTCGAACAGTCGCCCGTACGCTGAGTCGGGCCCCCAGCCCACGCCGCCCCGGGCGTCATCCTGGGGACCGCTACCGGCCTGCGGCCGGACGCCCTGGCCAAGGACACGAGTCCCGGTCAACAGTGTGTCCTTGGCAGGACCGAACCGGCCTGCGGCCGGATGCCCGGGCCAAGGACGCGATCCCGCCGTGGCGACCGTGTCCTTGCCCGCCCGGCTCCCCACCGCCCCACCGCAGCTCAGGATGGCGGCGGTCACGATCGCTACTCCGAGCCTCATCGCCACATCTCCCTCCTGACCGCCCGAGGGGACAAGCCGTGGCCCTCGGCGCCTACCCGGTCATGATCTGCAGCCCGTGAGCCAGCACTCCGAGGACCATGAGGATCCCCACGTACCACAGAAACCCGGCCAGGAAGTCCTCGAGCCACTCCTTCCAGGTGGCCTGCGTTCCCGTCCTAGCCCACCGCATGACAATGGTGGGGCGGGATGCCGTGAAAGCCGGCGGCGCCGGAGAGCGCGGAGGGGTGACCGGTGCGCCGCGCGCCCCTCCGCTGCCATCCCTCCGGCCCGGCGTCCTGGCACCAGGTCAGCCGACCGAAGCACGGACTTCCGCACCGCGGACAGGTCTCGGGCCGTCCAGCCCCGAACGCCGTCCTCCAGACGTACTCGCAGTCCACGCACAGGAACTGCCGGGTCGGTCTCATGACAGGCACTCCTCGTCCGAGGCTCCGCCGGTCGCTCCGACCCGCGGCGCCCCCGTAACCCCTCCCGGCGAGCGGCTCGCCGTCTCGCTCGGGGGGACGTCATCTGAATCGCGCGCCGTGCCCGGGCCGCGGGCCCCGGAGTCACCGCGCGACAGGACAACGGCGCCGGCGGTGACCCCCAGCGACAGGAGCGTCAGCGCTCCGTCTCTGGCCAGGGTCCCGGGGCTGACCGCCTGCCCGATCCCGAAGCAGCCACAGTCGATCCCCAGGTCCAGCCACCAGGCGCGCAGCATCGCCCCCATGAATCCAACCAGCAGGAGGCTCACCACGCTGCTCACGGCCACCGGCCAAAAGCCGAAGAGGAGCAGGACACCCAGCGCCATCTCGAGCCAGGGAAGTGCCCGCGCGGCCGCCACCACCCCCCACTCGGGGAGCAGCCCGTAGGAGTCCATCGAGAGGGCGAAGACCTCCCACGGCTGGCGGAGCTTGGTCCAGGCCGCGTACGCGAACACGACGGCGAGAGCGATCCGACCGACGCGCGTCAGGTGACCGATCATCACGAGTCCTCGAGGATCCTGTCGAGGTAGCGGGCAAGGATGCCGTAGGAAACCGCCCCGACGATCGGAGTCGTCGTTGCGCCGTGTCGGATGAGCATCGTGGGGGTGGCTCGCACCCTGGCCTGCCGACCGGCCTCGATCTGCCCCTGGACCTCGCCTTCGAGCTCGTCGCTCTCCACGAGGTCGACCAGCCGCTTCATCTCTTCCGGGGACAGCACCTCGGCGAGGATCGGCTCGAGGTGCCCGCTGAGCATCCAGGCCTTCTGCGCCGAGAAGAGGGCGGCGGTGACCTCGTCGAACCGGTGGAGCCGGCGAGCGGCGTGGACGCAGCGCGTGGCGTGCAGCCCCACGGGATCCCGCTGATCGGGGAGGAGGCAGTGAACGACCCGAACCCGACCCTCGGCCACGTAGCTTTCCGCCAGGGGCCTCAACGTCTCGAGGTGCAGCTTGGCGCAGCTCGGGCAGGTGAGGCTGCTGTAGACCTGAATCGTAACGGGAGCGGTCGCGGAGCCCTGGGCGAAGCCGGGACCCGGGCCGTGCGCGCCATCGGCCGCAAGCACGGGTGGGCCGACGACGGACAGGGCCGCCAGGACGAGCACGGACCAGCTGTACCGGGCATTCTCTCTTGGCATCGTCTCCGACCTCCTCGACCCCGGGGTACGGTCGGCCGCCCACCGGCCGGTCGAGCCCACTCCCGGCGGGCATCTGTCCGGACCGCTGATGCAGGGTGCGTTCCAGACCGACAACAAGCGCCCAGAGTCATTCCACGGCTGCGAATGGGAGCCAAATGCCACTCGAAGCCCTTCCGCCTCCGCCAATGCGGGCACCGCTGCCGGGGAAGAATGCGGGAGGAGCACGGGAAATCCCCCATTCAGGCGGGACGCTCTCCTGGCCGGGCCGGCCCCACACGCCTGCTCCACTGGTGGCACCGATCCTGCTTGTCATCTTGAGGGCATAGCCTGCCTGCGGTCGTGCTCCGCCAAGGCATCCGACCAAAGGTCGGTTCGGTCCTCAGGAGTGCTCATGCGTGCTCATCCCCGCGCCCAAGGCGTTCGCTCCGCACCCGAGGCGGGACCTCCAGGCCACCGTCCGGTGGGTCTCGCCTCCGCAACCGTCTCCCTCACCGTGGTCCGCCCCGGCCTCATCGAGATCTCTCGCGCCGAGGGCGTGAAGGAATCGTGGCCCTCCTGCTCTCTCCTCGAGTGCGCGGGCTTTCGGGTCCTCGTCGACCTGGGACATCCGAAGGAGGACCCGGATCTGCTCCTCTCCGCGCTGCGTGCGCAGGGGCTGGAGCCGGCGGACATCTCCGCGGTGCTCTTCACCCATCTCCACCCGGACCACATCGGACACAAGGAGCTGTTTCCGGATGCCCTCTTCGTGTTCCACCAGGACGAGCGGCTGGCCTTCTACTTCGAGGGGGATCGGACCCTGAGGCTCGAGGGGAGCGCCGTCCTCGAGCTCAGCCCCGACACCTTCTCCCATCCGCGGGTTTCGGAGGAGTGGCCCGCGCTGCAGGCGCTGGGACAGCACGTGTATGTCCGCCACTTCCCCGGCCACACCCCGGGTTCCCTCGCGGTGTTCGCCTGCGTCGGCGGCCAGGTTCACGCCCTGGCCGGCGACATCATCCTGAACCGCGACTGCGGTGAGCGTGTGACCCCGCCGGGCTCGTCGTGGAAACCCCACCTCATTCCGGACCAGATGCGCCTCATCGCCGCTCGCGCCGACGTCGTCGTCCCCGGCCACGGTGCTCCCTTCGAGTGCCGCCGGTCCCGGACGAGGGAACGCCACCGGCGCGTGGCCGACCGTGGGCGCGCGGGCCCGGCCCAGACGGAGAAGACATGGTGAACCGCTCGCCGAGGACACATGACCGTCGGACCTTTGTGCGGCTGCTGGCCGGCGGAGCCGCCGCCGGGCTGGCCTCCCCGCTCCTGGGGTGCGGCCCCCGGAGCCGGTCCGCCGGCCGCAAGGCCATCGTGCTCGCTCTCGATGGCCTGGACCCCGGGATCGTGCGCGGCCTGGGTGCTCGCGGCCGTCTCCCGAACTTCAGGAAGCTGGCCGAGAGGGGGGCCTTCGGGCCGCTCGCCACGACCATGCCCGCTCTCAGCCCGGTGGCCTGGTCGAGCTTCATCACCGGCCAGACCCCGGGGGGCCACGGCATCGGCGACTTCATCGCCCGCGACCCCGCCACGTACCTGCCCGTCTTCTCGATCTTCGAGAATCACGCCCCCAGTGTCACCGTGAACTTCGGAGACGTGCACCTCCCCTTGATCGGTGGCGGGCCGGCAAGCCTGCGCCGGGGAAGGCCGTTCTGGTCGTACCTCACGGAGCGGGGCATCCCGGCCTGCCTCTCGAAGGTCCCCACCAACTTCCCGGTCGACGAGACCGCCACCCAGGCCATCGCGGGCATGGGAACGCCGGACCTCGTCGACTCCTATGGGTCGTTCAGCTACTACACCTCCCACCGTCTCGAGCTCTACGGCGAGATTTCCGGCGGGACCGTGGACTACGTAGAGGTCGAGGACAACCGGGTCGAGGCCGAGCTCCGGGGACCGGTCAACACGCTGGTCACCCCGCCCACGACCCGACGCGGGGGCGGACCGCGACAGGCCTCGGTCCCCTTCACCGTTCACCTGGACCCCGATCGCGACGCCGTCTGCATCCGGATCGGGGGGCGCGACGTCCTCCTCGAGAAGGGCGAGTACTCCGACTGGGTGAAGGTGGAGTTCACGCTGCTGCCCCTCATCGGCAAGGTTTCGGGTATCGTGCGGTTCCTCCTCAAGCAGGTGAGGCCGCACTTCCAGCTGTACGCGACCGCGGTGAACATCGACCCGGAGAACCAGGCGGCCCCGGTGACGTACCCGAAGGAGCTGGGCGCCGACATCGCCCGGGACATCGGCTCCTTCTGGACCAAGGGTCTCCCCAGCGACACCAAGGCCCTCGACTACGGGATCCTCGACGACGAGGAGTACGTGGGTCAGGCCGAGCTCATCCTGGAGGAGCGTCTCGCCCTCTTCCGCCACCTGTGGCCACGGTTCGAGGACGGCCTCTTCTTCTTCTACGTCTCCTCCATCGATCAGGACTCCCACATGCTCTGGCGGAACATGGACCCGTCCCACCCGCGCCACGGCGACTCGGACGTCCGCTTCTCGGGGTGGATCTCCTACCTCTACGAGCGGATGGACGGGCTCCTGGGCGAGATCCTGCCTGCGGTGGACGACCAGACCCTGCTGCTCGTCTGCTCCGACCACGGGTTTGCCCCCTTCGCTCGCGAGTTCCACCTCAACACCTGGCTCCGGGACAACGGGTACCTGGTCCTCAAGGACTCCGCGCGACGGAAGGACGAGACGGCGATTACCGACGTGGACTGGAGCCGCACCGCAGCGTACGGGATCGGCTTCAACGGCCTCTACTTGAACCTGGAGGGCCGCGAGAAGGGCGGCATCGTGAGCCCCGAGAAGGCCGACCGCCTCCTCGCTCGGCTGACCCGCGAGCTCGAGAACGTCGTCGATCCCGAGACCGGACAGCGCCCCGTCGCTCGGGTCTACCGACGAGACGACATGTACCTCGGAGAGGCCACGCCCGGGATGGCCGAGATCCTCGTCGGCTACACACCGGGGTACCGAAACTCGTCGCCGTCGGTGCTGGGTGCCACCGGGCGGTCGACGATCGACCTCAACCCCTGGGCGTGGAGCGGTGACCACTCCATGGCCCGCGATCTGGTTCCGGGCACGCTCCTGGCCAGCCGGCCGGTGACCCGGGCCCGGCCGAGCATCCTCGATCTCCCGGTCACGATCCTCGAGTGGTTCGGCGTCCCCCGGCCGGAGCAGATGGTGGGTCGCGCGTTGTTCAGGTGAGCGTCCCGCCGGGCATCTCAGGCCGCGACCAGCCGCCCCGGTCGTCGATCCGGCGGCCGCAGAGGTCCCCCTGCACTCGCCGGCGGCGAGCCGGCGCTCGTGGATCAGGCTGGCGGCCTCCCGTCTGGCGCGTGCCCCGGGACGACGCCGTCGCTACGCTGTCTCGAGGGGGATGCTCTGGACCACGGCCTGGAGCTTCTCCATGGTGTCGACATAGCGCTGGAAGTAGACCCGCGAGATCAGGCTCTGGATCGCATAGCCTATGACCTTGTCGCGGTCCATGAGCTGCTTCAGGATCGATGCCCTGATCTTCAGGAGGCGCGAGTCCAGGGTGCACTGCGCCGAAAGGGTATAGGTGTCGCGCTCGAGGCAAACGCAGGAACCGAAGACAGCGCCTTCTCGTGCTTCGTCGATGAGTAGCGTCACCCCGCCGGCCCGGGGCAGGCGCAGGGACACCTGGCCCTCGAGGAGGACGTAGAAATCCTCCGCTCTGTCTCCACGCCGAAAGACGACATCTCCGGCCCTGAGCGAGATCTCCTCGGCGGCCGAGCTGACGGCGTTCATCTGATCGGATCGCAAGAAGCGGAAGACCTCGTGACCCGTCAACTGCGCTGTTGACATTGAACACCTCCCTCCTTCCCTCGCCCATGCTCTTGACGCCAGGCAACCGTGTCGCGGATCCGGGCACCAGGCTCTTCCGACGCATCACCCCCTGAGCTGGCAGTCGGCGTTGCTCCTCGGCAACGGGCCGCTCAGAGGCGGTAGTCGATCCTGCAGCCACAGCCATCCCACATGCGCTCGTAGTCGGCGAGCCGGCGGTCGACGAACTGCTCGGCAGCGTCTCGCGAGACGAGCCTCCGCAGCAGGATCTCGCCATCGGTCGTCTGCTCCTGGACCGCGACCCGCCCATCGATGAGCAGGACTCGGATCCAGCCCGCCAGGCCGGTGTCGTCGGCCCGAATCGTGTCCGCAACCGCGAGGAGCTTCGAAAGCTCCTCGCGGTCGAGCGAGACGATCGCCTGTCTTTCGATCTGCTCGATCAGCTCGCGGATCTCCATGATCTCAACCCTCAGAGACAACCGTGTGATCAGCCAGGGCCACCTGTCCCGGTCAATGTTGGGTCGTCGCGGGTCGGAGCCTCCTGAAAGGCATTGAACGCCGCCCGGGTGGCGTCGAGAATCTGGCCCGGGCCCACCGCGTCCCCGACGACCGTCACGTCGAGGCCGGCCTTCTCGAGCTCGGCGGACAGAGGGTCGTACGACCGGTGTCCCACTGCCACGAGAACCGAGTCGAACGAGCCCAGCGAGGTTTCGTTCGTCGCGCCGGCCGCGACCACGAACGCCTCGCCCTCATCCAGACGAGTGAGGCGGGTGGAGGTGTGGATGGTGACCGGCAACTGCTGCAGGCGGCCGAGGGCCACCTTGCGGGTGACCGCCTCCATGTCGCGGGCGACGTCCTCCAGCATCTCGACCACCACCACTTCGTGGTCCCGGGCAGCCAGCATCTCGGCCATCTCGATGCCGACCAGTCCGCCGCCGAGAACCAGCACCCGTGGTCCAGGCCGCCGGCGACCGGTCAGGACCTCCGCCGCGGTGAGGGGATCGTCCAGACCGGGTATCGAGGGGATCACGGGACGGGAGCCGGTGGCCACGATCACACGGTCGGGCTCGAGCGCTTCGATGACTCGAACGGTGGCTTCCGACCCCGTCCGGACGTCGATGCCGGCGCTCTCCACCGCCTTGATCAGCGACCGCAGCGGCCTCCCCATGGCCCCTTTGCCGGGACTGACAGGAGCCAGGGCAAACTGGCCCCCCAGCTGGCTATCGCTCTCGAGCAGGGTGACCTCGTACCCGGCGCGCCGACCCATGAGCGCGGCCTCCATTCCCGCCGGGCCGGCGCCCACCACGACCAGCCGCTCACCGAGCGCCACCGCCGGGGACGTTCCCTCGGCCTCGCGCCCCACCTCGGGGTTGACGATGCAGGCGATCGGCCCGCCGCCCTTCACCTGGGCGAGGCAGCCCTGAAGGCAGGACCCACAGGCCATGATCTCGTCCTCCCGACCCTCGGCCATCTTGCGTGGGAGGTCCGGGTCGGCCAGGAGGGGGCGCCCGAGGGCCACCGCGTCGATCCCACCCTCGCCGAGCATTGACCGGATGCGCTCCGGGTCGCCGAGCCGACCGGCCACCATCACCGGAATGGAGCCCTCCGCTCGGATAGCCGCGGCCAGCTTCTCGTTCACACCCTCGGGCAGCGCCATGTGCTGGTAGTACCAGGCCGGGCTGTCGCAGGCCGAGCCGACGACGACGTGCAGGCCTTCGACACCCCACTCCTCGAGCCGGCGCGCCAGCGCGAGCGCGTCTGCGAGCCCCAGACCGCCCTCGACCTTCTCCTCGGCGGAAAGGCGAGCGGTGAGGGCCCTCGAATCGCCGAGGCCCCCGCGCACTGCCATCACCACCTCGTGCACGAAGCGCCAACGGTCGTCGCCGCGGGGTCCGAACTCGTCGTCTCGCTGGTTGGTCCTCGGCGACAGGAATTGAGCTGGCAGGTAGCCGAGGCCGAGCTGGATCTCGACACCGTCGAAGCCGCTTTCGAAAGCCCGGCGCGCCGCCTGCCCGTAGGTGTCCACGACCTCCCGGATCCGCTCACCGGTCATCACCGTGGGCGTGGCTCCGGTGCTCCCACAGGGGACGGCCGACGGCGCCTCCGGCGCGCCGCCGATGGCCTTGGGGTTCGCGGCGCGGCCGGCGTGGTTGAGGTGAGCGAAGGCGAGCGCACCGTGACCGTGGACCGCCTCCACCACATCCCGCAGGCCGGCGATGGTGTCGTCGCTGGAGGCCCCGAGCTGCTTCGGGTGCTCCTTGCCGAGGGGATCGACGTACAACGGCTCCACGATGACGAGTCCCGCTCCTCCGGCGGCGCGGCGGCGGTAGTGCTCGACATGCCGGCGGGAGGCACGGCCGTCCGTGCCTCCCAGGGCGGTCTTGACCGGGGCCAGTGCAATCCGGTTGGGCAGATTCACCGTGCCGATCGCCAGCGGCGTGAACGCGACCTCGTTCAAGCGTTTCCTCCTTTTCGAGCGGCCAGAGTCCGGGCAGGTCCACCCTGGTCGCCGGTCCGGTCAGTCGTCGCGGGTGAACGTGACTTCGCCGCAATTCCAGCAGCCCTGCTCCTTCAGGTCTTTGGTCTCGTCCACGCCGACGTCGCACAACCATGTGCACCCGTCCTTGGCCACGACCACCTTCATGGGGCGCGCGGCGTGGTGGGGCTCGGGCCCCACGTACACAGTTTCGCCGTGCCTGGGCTTCATCTCGTCTCCTCGCTTCCTCCGGGGCGCGATCCGCTGCGTCATCGGGCTTGCCTGGAAGAGAGCAGATCGTGTGCCAGGGTCGCTGGAGGCAGGGGTTTCCGGTCGATCCTCAATGCCTGCAGCGGCTGCCAATGAGGGGGGGCTTCTCGTGGGCGTGAGGAGAACCCCTGCAGGGTAGCGTCGCCGCTACTCTGCCCGACCCATACAGTAGCATTCCTGCTATGCTCGAGATCAGAGCGCACGGTTGGCGAGGCACCACATGGCCAGCAGGGACCCAACACCTCACCCTGTCGTTGACGCGTCCGAGACGGGTTGCAGCGACCGCTTCGAAACCGTTGTCAACAGCATCTCCGACGGCGTCTTCGCCGTCGATCGCGACTGGCGCATCACCTGCTTCAACAGCGCTGCCGAGAAGACCATCGGCATCAGCCGCGAGCGAGCCCTCGGGCGGCCGTGCCGTGAGGTGTTCCGTGCGAACATCTGCGAGGAAGCGTGTGCCCTCCGGTACACGATGGAGACCGGTCGGCCAATCGTCAATCTGCCCGTGCACATCCGCGACGCTCGCGGGAGTCGGGTTTCGGTCACCGTCTCCACCGCCCTCCTCAAGGACAAGGAAGGGCGTGTCGTCGGTGGCGTCGAGACCTTCCGCGACCTCAACCTGGTCAAGGAGCTACTCCAGCAGGTGGCGGCTGATCACGGCCGGGAGCAGATCGTCACCCAGAACCCCACGCTTCTTCACATCCTCGACATCGTGCCGACAATCGCCGAGAGCGAGAGCACGGTCCTGATCGGCGGGGAGAGCGGGACCGGGAAAGGTCTGCTGGCAAAGGCTATCCACCGCCTGAGCACCCGGAGCGACGGCCCGCTGGTCACCATCAACTGCGGTGCCCTGCCCGAGCCTCTGCTGGAATCCGAGTTGTTCGGCTACAAGGCCGGCGCCTTCACCGGGGCGAACAGGGACAAGCCGGGCCGGGTCGCCGCAGCCGCGCGTGGAACGCTCTTTCTCGACGAGATCGGAGACCTCCCGGTCGGGATTCAGGTCAAGCTCCTACGGCTGCTACAGGACAGGCTCTACGAGCCCCTGGGCGAGGTGCGCAGCCGGGAAGCCGACGTCCGGATCGTCGCCGCCACCCACCAGGATCTCGGGAAGCTCGTGGAAGAAGGGAGGTTCCGACAGGATCTGTTCTACCGGGTCAACGTCATCCGGCTCGAGATGCCTCCGCTAAGAGAACGAATCAACGACGTGCCGCTCCTGGCCGAGAGCTTTCTGCGTCGCCTGTCGATGGCACGGGCAAAGGTTGTGAGCAGTCTCTCGCCCCAGGTCATGGAACTGCTCATGGCCTACAGGTTCCCGGGTAACGTGCGTGAGCTGGAGAACATCCTGGAGCACGCCTACGTCCTGGCCGCTGCCGAGCGGATCGAGGTCTCGGACCTTCCCGACTGGTTCCGCGCCAGGGTGCGGGGCTCGCACGGCGATCGGCCCTCGGCCGTCGAGGCCCTCGAGACCCGGCTGATCCGCGAGGCGTTGGACCGCAGCGGTGGGAACCGCACCGCGGCAGCGCGTGACCTGGGCATGCACAAGACGACCCTGCACCGCAAGATCCGCAAGCTCGGGATCGAGCTACCAGCCCGTGACGGGCGGGCGGCGAACAAGGGAGGCGGGCTCCGACGAGGCTGAAGGGAACGCCCCCCCAGGAACACTCAGACGAAGCGGCCGTCCGACCTCTTGGACCTGACCTTGCCCCCAGCTCCTTCGAGCCAGCCCGTACGGACCTCCCCCGGCTGGTCGAACTCGGGCACGTATGGTTTGATGTCGAGCAGCGGAGTGGTGTCCAGGATGTCGACATTCGCCAGATGCAGCCGGCTGCCCTCGATCCGGACCAGCTCGGCGATGGAGAGGCCGATGGGATTGGGCCGGGTCGGGGCCCGCGTGGCGAAGACCCCCCGAGCCTGCTTCCCGAGAAACGGCGTCACCGTCAGAGCGACCCTGCGAACCTCGTGCAGGTGGTAGATCAGGATGACGTGGGAGAAGCCATCAAGGTCCTTCAGGCCTTCCGCGAACTCAGAGAACACCTCGGCAACCCCGGGGGCACTGGCCCGGCCGCTCGGTTGGATGGGCATTCCCTTCAGGTCGACGAATGGGCTGTGAATGACTCCAATGGGACGGTATGTGACGTCCATTCGGGAACCTCGTAGTGCTCGTGTCCCCCAGCGGAGCGGCGACCTCCCTGGGGGCACTCGAGCGAGCTGTCCGCCGGGCATCGGCGTTCAGCTGGAAGCGTACATCGCTTGCACCGCGCGGGTGAGTCGGTCTTCGCCTTGTCCGAAACGGAGGTCGAGATGAGTAGGGCTCAGGCCGGACGCCGAGAGTTCCTGGCCGGGATTGGCTCGCTGACGTCGCTGGGGCTGGGGCCGCGCGACGACCACACCGCGTCTGGCGGCAGCTTCCTGTCACCGGAGCAGCGCGCCGAGATCGCGGTGATGAGCTTCGAGAACGGCTTCCACTGCGCTCAGGGGGTGCTGGAGGCCTACGCCGACGATCACGGTCTCGATCCCCTCCTGGCCCGTCGGATGGCGGCAGCGCTGGCCGGAGGCTCCACGGTCGGTGGAGAGTGTGGAGCCGTCGCGGCCGGGTACCTGGTGCTGGGCATGAGGCACGGTCTGACCCGGCCCACCTTCGGAGACGTCGACCAGGAGGACGAGCTGTTCGGACGGTTGCGGCGCTTCGTGGCAGGCTTCCGGGAACGCCACGGGGCTCTGACCTGCCGAGAACTCCTGGGGATCGACGTCTTCACCCACGAGGGGCGGGAGGAGGGGCAACGGAAGGGCCTGTTCCGGTCCCGCTGCCCGCAACACATCCGCGACGTCGTCGACCTGCTCGAGGCCCTGGACTGAGTCGGGCCTTCTCGATAATGGCGCCTCGCGAGGCGCCGGCGTCAGCCGGCGTCAGGGCTGTCGATCCGGAAGGCCTCGTCACCCAGGGCCCCTCTCGCCCTCTGCAGGGCGAGCATCCGGGCGAAGGGGCCGCCTCGCGAGGCGAGATCCCGCGCCCGGCCGCGCTCCCGAACCCGGCCCCGCTCCAGCACCAGCACCTCGTCGAAGGGCTCGAGTCCCACCAGACGGTGGGTGATCAGGAGCGTGGCCCGGCCTTCCCCGGCGCGCACGATCTCGTCCAGGACCTGACGCTCGGTGACCGCGTCGAGGTGGGCGGTGGGCTCGTCCAGGAGCAGGATCGACGCCGGCCGAAGGAGGGCCCGGCCCAGGGCCAGCCGCCGGCGCTCGCCTCCGGAGAGGCGGAGGCCCTGCTCTCCGATCCACGTGTCGAGGCCCTGAGGCAGCCGTGACACCAGGCCTTCCAGCCGGGTCGCCGCCACGACCTGCTCTATCTCCTCTTCGCTCGCCCCGGGCTTCGCCAGGAGAAGGTTGTCCCGCAGGGTCCCGGTGAAGAGGTGGGTCCGCTGGGCCGCGAAGGCGATCTCACCGCGCACGGCGTCGGTGGACAGCGAGCGCACGTCGCGGCCGCGGATCCAGAGCGAGCCCGCGGGCACGTCCCAGAACCGGAGGAGCAGGTGGGCGAGGGTGGACTTGCCCGAGCCGCTCGCGCCGACGACGGCCAGCCGCTGCCCCGGCCGGAGCCGGATGTCGATCCCCTCGAGCGCCGGGCGACCGGCGCCGGGGTAGGAGAAGCTCAGGTCCCGCGCCTCGAGTAGCAGGTCCTCCCGCCCCGCTGGCCTCTCCTCGCCTCGGTCGGAGCCATCGCCCCCCGGCCGACCCCGCGGGGTGGGCTCCTTCACCGCCGGTGGCGTGTCCAGCACCTCGAACAGGCGGCGGGCCGCGGTCCCGGTCGTGCCGAGCTCTCGCCAGGCCGCGGGCAGCGCGGCCATCGACTCGAAGGCCGCCAGCGTGAGGAGAGCCGCCACCGCGAGGTTCACACCGTCGAGGCCCCCGTCGCGGACCGCCGGAATGGCGAGAACCAGGACCGCCACCACCGACAGGTCGGCGGCCAGACCGACGAGCGAACCGCCCAGCGCCGAGGTCCGAGCCAGGCGATCCTGCTCGGCGACCAGCGTCCGGCCCCGGTTGGCCACTCGAGCGGCGTGGCTCTCCTCCGCACCGAAGGCCAGGATCTCCGCCACCCCCTGCACACCGTCGGTGAGCCGGGCCCCGAGATCGGCGCGGGACTCGACCACCCTCCGTCCAGCGGTCCGCCCGAGGTGGGCGACGAGACCCGAGACGACCAGGCCGGCGACCCCGAGACCGGTCACCGCGGTCACCGCGAGCCCGGTCCCCAGGGGCAAGAGCACGATGCCGACAACGACCGCGACGACCAGGGCGGAGAGGCTCGGGCCGAGAAGACGGACGTAGAGACCCTCGAGGCTCCCAACATCTTCCAGGACACGCCCGAGGAGGTCGCCGCTCCGCAGCTCCACGAGGCGAGCAGGGGCGAGGGGCTCGAGGGCTCGGTACACCTGCACGCGCAGACGGGCGAGGAGCCGCAGGGTCACATCGTGGGAGACGAGGCGCTCGAGATAGCGGAGGACCCCACGGGAGATCCCGAAGAACCGCACGCCCACGATCGCCACCTGGAGCACGGCGATCGAGGGGTGCAGGGCAGCTCTCGAGATGAGCCAGGCCGAGGTGCCCATGAGCCCAACCCCGGCCAGGACGGTGAGGATCTGCAGGAGGACGGCGAGAGCCACGCGCCGCCGCTCGGGCGCCACGAGCCCGAGGAGCCGTCCGACGTCGGTGCTCATGCCGCGCCTCTCCACGCCGCGACCAACCTCGGGTAGATCCGACCCGCCGCGAGCAGCTCGTCGTGGGTGCCCTGCTCGGCCACCCGCCCGCGGTCGAGGAGAACGATGCGGTCGGCGTCGAGCACGGTGGTGATCCGGTGGGCGATCAGCAGCACGGTACGCCCGCGGCAGAGGGTCCTCATCGCCTCCAGGAGCGCCGCCTCGTGCTCGGGGTCGAGGTGGCCGGTCGGCTCGTCCAGCAGCAGCACCGGGGCCGAGGTCAACACGGCCCGGGCGAGGGCCACGCGCTGCGCTTCGCCCCCCGCGAGCCGCTCCCCTCCCTCCCCGACCGGCGTATCCCAGCCCTCCGGGAGATCGCGCACCAACGGGTCGAGACGCACCGCCGACGCCGCGCCCTCGACCTCCTCTCTCGACGCCTCGGGGCGCGCGAGCCGGAGATTCTCGAGGAGCGAGCCGTGGAAGAGCCGGGGGTGCTGGGGTACCCAGGCCACACGCCGACGCCACTCCTCGGGGGCGATCTCTGCGAGGGGGCGACCGTCGGCCCGGATCACGCCGGAGCCGGGGTCCATGAAGCGGAGGAGGAGGTGGGCGACCGTCGACTTGCCCGCTCCCGTCGGGCCGACGAGGGCGACGGTGGTGCCGGCGTCGACGGTGAACGACACGTCCTCCAGCGCGGGGGGGCGCCCTTCGCCGTAGCTGAAGTGGACGCCCTCAAGGTCCAGCCGCGGGGGCAGCTCCTGCTTCCTGCGCTCTCCCCCCGCCGGGGACCGCGCTCCTTCGAGGACCGCCGGGGCCACGATCGGCCCGCCCCCGTCCAGCACCTCGTTGATCCGGCCCGCCGCTTCCCGCCCCGCCATGCCCGCATGAAAGGATGCCCCCAGGGCCCGCAACGGCCGGTAGAACTCCGGGGCCAGGATCAGCACGAAGAGGGCCGGGGCGAATGCCAGGTTCTCGTGGAGCACGCGCAGGCCCACCTCCACTGCCACCACCGCGGTTCCCAGCATCGCGAGAAGCTCGAGGACGAGGGCGGAGAGAAAGGCCACCCGCAGGACATCCATCGTCACCTGACGGTAGCGGTCGCTCGCCGAGGCGATGGCGTCGGCCTGGTCCCGGGCTCGGCCGAAGGCCTTGAACGTGGGCAGCCCCTGCACGGTGTCGAGGAACCGAGCCGACAAGCGGGACAGCGTCACCCACTGCCTCTCCGTGCTGCGACGGGCCCGGGCGCCGATGAGCCACATGAAGAGGGGGATGAGGGGAAAAGTCAGGAGAAGCACGAGCGCCGAGAGCGGGTCGGCGTGGAGCACGGCGAGCAGAATGAAGACGGGAACGATGCCGGCCAGGAAGGCCTGGGGCAGGTACTGTCCCAGGTAGGCATCCAGGGACTCGACACCTCCCACCACGGTGTTCTGGAGCTCTCCGGCCCGCTCGCCCCTCGTGTACCGCGGACCGAGCGCCAGCAGGCGGCGCACCAGTCGCTCGCGCAGGTCGACGCGCACCGCCCCCGAGAAGCGCTGGGCCGCGGCCTCCTGCCCCCACGTGGCCGCGGCCCGGGCCACCGCCGCGCCCACGAGGCCGCCGAGGACCGGAAGCACCGCGTCGCGGCTCGCCCCCTGCAGAAACACCGCATCGACGACCCGGCTCACGAGGGCGGCCTGGAGGACCACGAGTCCTCCGGCCACGGACCCCAGGGAGACGGCGAGGGCGAGGCCGCGACGCGACCCCGCCCTCGTAGGCGTGATGCGGGTGAGGGTCGGCACCCGGCTACGGTATCAGTACTCCAGCTCTGTTTCCGCGGTGATCCGATGGCGGAAGACCCAGTACGTCCACGCCTGGTAGGCGAGGACGATGGGCACGAAGATCAACGCCACGAAGCTCATCACGGTCAGGGTGTAGGGGGTCGAGGACGCGTTGTAGACCGTGAGGCTCCAGTCGGGGCTCAGGCTGGAGACCATCACCCGCGGGAAGAGCGAGACGAACAGGGTGGCGGTGGTGAAGAGGATGGTGAGCGCGGTCATCACGAAGCCCCAGCCCATGCGCTCGCGGTGAATGAGCCACCCCGCGGCCAGCAGCGAGCCGAGGGCCAGGAGGGGCACGAGGCCGGGGTTCAGGCCCACGCGGGTAAAGGCGTCGGTCCACACGTAGGTCCCCACCGCGAAGAGCAGGAGCAGCACGGTGGCCGCGGGGCCGACCTTCTTCGTGGTCGCCAGCGCCCGGGCCGCGATGGGATCGGTGCTCTTGAGGTTCAGGAAGATCGCCCCATGAGTCGTGAACAGCGACAGGCTGGCGAGGCCGGCGACCAGGGTGTAGGGGCTCAGGAGATCGAAGAAGCCCCCGGTGAAGGTCTTCGTCGCGTCAATCGGTGTCCCCTGCAGCAGGTTGGCCAGGGCCACGCCCCAGAGCAGTGCGGGGACGACGCTCCCGAAGAAGATGAGCCAGTCCCAGGTGGTCCGCCAGGTGGGGTGCCGGTCCTTGCTGCGGAACTCGAAGGCCACCGCCCTGACGATGAGGGCGAGGAGCATGAGGAGGAGCGCCAGGTAGAAACCGCTGAACAGGGTGGCGTACCAGTGGGGGAACGCGGCGAAGATGGCGCCCCCGCCGGTCAGGATCCACACCTCGTTGCCATCCCAGACCGGGCCGATCGTATTGATGATGCGACGCCTCTCGGAGTCGGTCTTCCCCAGGAAGGGGAGGAGGATGCCCACCCCGAAGTCGAACCCCTCGAGCACGAAGTAGCCGGTGAAGAGAACGCCGATCAGCACGAACCAGAGCGTATTCAGATCCATGATGTCCCTCCCCTCAGGCCTCGACCGCGGCGGTGGCGAGCGCCGGCTCGGCCGGCTCGGGCGGCCCGAGCCCGGCCCTGGCGTACTTCCTGAGCAGGTAGACGTCGGCGACGATCAGCGCCGCGTAGAGCAGGGTGAAGGCCAGGAGCGAGAAGAGGACCTCCCCCGCGGTGACCGCGATCGAGACCCCCTGGTCGAGCTTCATGAGGCCGAAGACGATCCACGGCACCCGCCCGATCTCGGTGAAGATCCAGCCGGTGCTGTTGGCGATGTAGGGCAGCGCGATGGCGGGCACGAGAAGGGTCAGCAGGTACGGGCTCGTGCCCAGCCGGTCCTTGAGCGACGCCCACATCGCCCACGCGGCAAGGAGGAGCATGACCAGTCCCGCTCCGACCATCACCCGGAAGTTCCAGTAGGTCCACTTCACCGGAGGGACGTAGTCTCCGGGACCGAAGCGGGCCTCGTACTCGACCTGGAGCTCCCGGATCCCCTGCACCTCACCCGAGAAGCGGTTGTGGGCGAGGAAGCTCAGGAGCCCCGGGACCTTGAGGGCGAAGACGTCCTTGCGCTCGGCCTCGTTGCCCCAGGTGAACAGCGACATCGGGGCCGGGTCAGCCGTCTCCCACAGCGCCTCTGCCGCCGCCATCTTCATGGGCTGGACACCGGTCATGTACTGGGCCTGGCTGTGCCCCACCACCATCACCGCCACGGTGGTCACCAGCCCGTAGACCGCCGCGAAGCGGAAGGACCGTCCGAAGGCGTCGCGGGTCTCCTCGTCCTTCGCCCGGGCGAGGTGCCAGGCGCTGATCCCCAGCATGAAGAACGCGGCGGTGGCCATGGCCGAGGTGATCACGTGGGGGAACTGGACGAAGACGTGGGGGTTGGACACGAGGGCCCAGAAGCTTTCCATCTCCGCCCGACCGTTGCGCAGGACGTAGCCCACCGGCTGCTGCATGAAGGAGTTCGCGATGAGGATCCACAGCGCCGAGATGTTGGAGCCAATGGCCACGAGCCAGATGGAGGCGAGGTGAGCCTTCTTCGGGAGCTTGTCCCAACCGAAGATCCAGAGCCCCAGGAACGTGGACTCGAGGAAGAAGGCCAGCAGCGCCTCGATGGCCAGCGGTGCGCCGAAGACATCGCCCACGAAGCGGGAGTACTCGGCCCAGTTCATGCCGAACTGGAACTCCTGCACGATGCCGGTGGCGACGCCCATGGCGAAGTTGATGAGGAACAGCTTTCCCCAGAACTTCGTGAGGCGCTTCCAGGTCTCGTCGCCGGTGACGTACCAGATGGTCTGAAAGACCGCCAGGACCCACACGAGGCCCAGCGTCAGCGGGACGAAGAAGAAGTGGTAGACAGTCGTGATCCCGAACTGCCATCGAGCGAGGGTCAGAGCATCCATGAGCGTTCGCTCCTCTCAGATGAACGGCCGGATGCCCGGGCTACAGTGCAAACCGCATTCCACGGGGCGGACTGCCACGAGTGCCTCCCACGGGGCCACTCAGCGCGACCGTGATCGCAGGATCTGCTCACGGGCCGGGTCCGCCGAAAAGACTGCGCCCACAGGGGGCCGGACGCGCCGCGCGAAGGGGCGAGCGCCGGCCCCACCCCGCGGGCGTCACCGGGCCCGTGCGGGCTTGAGCGTCCACATCTGGAGCCGGGTCATCTCGACCAGGTCGCTCATGTCCAGGTCCTCCCGGTGAACGGGCCAGTCCTTGCACCCACGCACCTCCTCGACGATGGCGTCTTCATTCTCCGTGGGATGCGGAGCGAACGGCGGTACGGCGTACGTCTCGGCCAGTCGGCCTTCGAGGACGTCTGCATACACCGCGCTGAAGAGGGCCAGAAGTGAGCCCGTACCCACCTCGGCCCCGTCGACCTGCACCGCGAACGGCAGGTGGTTCTCATTCGTGACGACGTCGTGAGCCTGCTGGGCGAGCGCCAGGGCCTGGTCTCCCGTGACCTCCGCGACGCCGGGCTCCCGGGGGGGCCGCTGAAGCGGACCAAAGGGTCGCCGGCACTCCATCTCTTCCGGCACCTGGCCATCGGTTCCATACGCGGCGAGAGCGGCCGCCAGCGCCGCGAAGGTCTCGGCGGGTGAGTAGTCCGGGGCGATCACCACCTCGCCCTCTTCCAGGACCTTCTGGGCGATCTCGGCCAGCCTCGCCGTGCCGATCGTCTCGGCCTGGTACCCGAACCTCTCCACCATGTCCCGATACGTGGTGAGCTCGATGTCGTCCCGGCCCTGCAGGTACTCGACCAGGCGGCCGAAGTTCTTCCGGGCCGTCTCCATCGTCTCCAGCGGGCGCAGCTCGGGCGTCTTCCAGTCCTCCGGGCCCGGGTTGGCCCCCTTGTAGTAGTTGAAGTCCCAGAACTCGATGCTCCGCACCTTGCTGGGGTGGTTGGCGAAGAAGGCCACGACGTCGAGACCGCGGGTCCCCGCCGGGATCTTCTCGTCCAGGGCCGCGAGCATGGGCTCGAAGAGGGCGTCATCGTGGTAGGCATCGTCGAAGAAGCCGAAGTCCCCCTCCCCGTGGAAGTTCAAGGCGCCCGCGAACCAGACGGCGTTGTGGCCGGGCAGGCTCACCGGAGAGTAGACGTACGCGGCCCCCATCCTGGACAGGGCCGCCACGAGCTGCGGGCCGTACGAGCCTCCGTGTCTCGCCAGCGCCGCCGGCCGCTGGCCGAAGATGCGCTCCAGGTCGTCGAAGCCCGCGCCCTCGTTCTCGAGCATGGTCTCGACGCCTGCCTCGAAGGAGGCGTGCTCGAGGATCTCCGTCACCGTCGGGTGGATGGACCCGAGGCTGGTGTGGCTACCCACGTCGTGGCGGGCCATGGCCTCGATCACGTCTCGCCGGCCCCGGGCCTCGAGGGCGCGGGCCTTCTCGCCGATGACGAAGAAGCTGCCGGTGGCCCCCCGCTCGGTCATCGTCTCCGCCAGCCACTTCGGGATGTCGTCCATCCCCACCGACTCGGGGGACGTGTAGTCCTCCACGTCGAAGCAGAGGACCACGAAGGGCCGGGCCTCGACCTGGGCGTTCTCCGACTTCTGCGCTTTCTCGACCTTCTCGACTGAGCAGTTCACGAGCAGGATGCTGCTCGACAGCAACAGGGTCGTCGTCAGCTTCATCTCCGGCCTCCTGGAACGCGGCGAGCGTAGCTCATTGCTGGGGCCAGGCACCTCGAGCTCAACGCCCGTCCCTCACGGTCAGGTGCTCGATCGCGTCCGTGGACTCGTCCATCACGCGGACAGGCGCCGCCAGCGGCCCGGCCGCCGACGCACGAAGCTCCACACGGGATCGGCGACGGTTCCCGGCTCTCGGCCCAGCTCAGGGCCCGGCGGTCACTCCGGCTTCGCGGCGGCTTTTCCGCAGGTGTTGATCCCCAGCAGAGCGTACGGCGGGCACCAGCCGGTCAAGCCGGTGGCGAGGGGCACCAGGCCAATGGCGCCCCACCAGCTCTGGTAGACGACGCCGACTCCCACGATGACGACGCCCACGACGACTCGGATCAGCCTCTCGGTCCGCCCGACGTTGACCTTCATCTTCCACCTCCACCCGGTAGCCCCTTCCGTCGGGGTCGCTCCGGACAGCGCACGGCACCGCTACCCTATCAGCTTTGGTGCGGAGCCAGAATGTTCGGGCTCGTTGTTGGCTGAAGGCGGTATGATCCGTCGATGACACGCTTGGTGCTGCCGGCCGTCGCCCTCCTGCTCTCGGCACCCGCAGGGGCCGCGGACCTGCGCCTGGGCCTCATCGGGACCGACACCTCCCACGTCATCGCCTTCACCAAGGCGTTCAACGGCCCGTCCGGACCCGATCACGTCGACGGAGCGCGGGTGGTCGCGGCCTTCAAGGGCGGCAGTCCCGACGTCGAGGCCTCCTCCAGCCGGGTGGACGGGTTTGCCCGGGAGCTTCGGGAGGACTGGGACGTGGAGTTCGTGGACGACATCGCCTCCCTGTGTCCCCGGGTGGACGCCCTCCTGCTCGAGAGCGTGGACGGAAGGACCCACCTCGAGCAGGCCCGGCAGGCCCTCGGCTGCGGAAAGCCGATGTTCATCGACAAGCCCCTGGCCTCGACGCTGGAAGACGCTCGGGAGATCGCGCGGCTGGCGGCGGCGGCCGGGGTTCCGTGGTTCAGCTCGTCGTCTCTCCGCTGGAGTGAGATCGTCACGACCCTGAAGGGCGACGACACGGAGGGGGCCTCCACCTGGGGACCCGGGCCAACCGAGCCCCACCACCAGCTCGACCTCTCCTGGTACGCCATCCATCCCATCGAGATGCTCTACGCGCTCATGGGCACCGGGTGTGTCGAGGTCACCCGCACCGTCAGCGAGACCGGAGACATCGTCCTGGGTCGATGGGCCGACGGACGCCTGGGCACAGTGCGGGTCCTCCCTGACGCCCGGAGCTACGGGGCGGTCGCCTTCCGTCCCGACGCGGTCGAGGCGAGCCCGCCGGACGCGAAGCACTCGTACCTTCCCCTCCTGCGCGTGATGGTCGACTTCTTCCGCACCGGATGGCCGCCGGTACCGAACAAGGAGACCCTGGAGATCTTCGCCTTCATGGACGCCGCGCAGAGGAGCAAGCAGCAGGGAGGCACGCCGGAACGGCTCCGCTGACGCTGCCCTACTCCTCCCGCCCCTGGTGCTGCCGGCGGAACTCCTCCCTCTCCTTGCTCAGCTCCAGCATGTCGGCGGGATCGTCGATCACCGGCGACTCGCCGAGGGCCTCCCAGTCGAAGTCCTCGTCGAAGGGGTCCAGCGCCTTCTGGGGGTCGAAGATCCGCGGGTCCACCGGCAAGGCTTCGTAGGGAGCCGGATCCGGGTGGTCCGCGAACAGGTCGGCGAGGTCGGTGGCGCCGGCGTCGTACTGGTTCAGGTAGGGCAGCCCCAGGACGTTCCAGAACGTCTTGAAGATGCTGCCGAAGCTGTAGTGGACCTTCCCCACGTAGCCCTGCTTTGCCCAGGGAGAGATCACCATGAGGAGGCTCCGGTGGGCGTCGACGTGGTCCACCCCGTTCTGGGCGTCGTCCTCGGTGACCACGATCGCCATCTCGCTCCAGTAGCGGGTGTGGGAGAGGAACTCGACGATTCGGCCCAGGGCGAGGTCGTTGTCGGCCATGTAGCTCTCGCGGAAGGGGTACCCGGCGTCCGGGCGATCGTCGGCGCCGTGGTCGTTGGGCAGGATCACCGTCAATACCGAAGGGAGGCCCTCCTTCCCCCACTTGTCCTGGAACTCCCGCATGAACTGGTCCACCCGGAACTGGTCGGGGATCGCCATGTTGTAGGTCGCGTAGGTCTTCGAGGTTCGGTCGAACATGGGGGACGGCACCGGGTAGTTCACGAAGTGGCGGATCCCGGTGTACTTGAAGGACTCGTGGTAGATGCCCGGCTCGAACATGATGCCGAACCCGAAGTTGAAGAAGTCGACACCGTGCCGGTCGAGGTGGTCCCACAGGGAGCCCGCCTCGTTGTAGTCCTCGGGATAGATGGCCCCCGCCGCCCCGTTCATGGCCAGGCTCCCGGGGGCGGTCGACTCGGGGTCGTAGGTCCGGTTCCCGCCATAGGAGGCGGGGGTGGTGGCCTCGACCCACTCGTTGGGGTACGTGTTCACCAGCCAGCGGTGACCGTCGGCGGAGACGTCGGAGTCGACGTAGAAGTTGTCGGCGATGGCGAAGCGCCGGGCCAGCGCGAGGTGGTTGGGCATGACGACCGCATCGGCGACCTTCTCGGTGCCCGCATCGTTGGAGAAGGTCGCGCCGCGTCCGTAGCGCGCGAGGGAGGGGTCGCCCTCCCCCGCTTCCACCTGGCCGAAGACCTCGTCGTAGGTCCGGTTCTCCTTGGACACGAAGACGATGTGCTTGAGGGGTGACGGCCTCTCGCCCCCGTAGAGCGGGATCGGGTTCGCGGAGCGCCAGGCCAGCCGCTCCGAGTCCGCCCGGTCGACTCGGAAGTTGTTCTTCTCGACCTCCCGCGTGAGCGCCGGAAGCTCGGCGTCGGACGGGACGTCCAGGACCGTCACCGTCCCCTTCATCAGGTTGCCGATGTAGGTCCCCTCCGGGCCGACCTCGAAGTCCCTCCCGCCGTTCGGTCCGCTACCGAACCCCTTGGCGTTGGCGACGATCAGGGAATCGCCATCGGGGCTCACCGCCAGCTTCGCGGGGAACCAGCCCACGGGGATGTGGCCCATCACCGTCATCGTCGGGATGTCGACGACGCCCACCGCGTTGATGCCGGCCTCGGCCACGTACAGCCGACTCTCGTCCGGAGAGACGGCGAGGCCGAACGGGATCAACCCCCGGAACTGCCGCACCGGCTCGAACGGCCGGAGCTGGATCTCGGTCAGGAGCTCGTTGCTCCGCAGGTCGAGCACGGAGATGGTGTCGTTGTTCCCGTTGCTCACGAAGACGTGCCTCGAGGTGGCCACGAGAGAGTTGGGGCTCGATCCGCCGACCGCGGGGATTCCCTCGACGGGCTCCCCCACCAGGGTCCCGGTCTTGACCTTCGAGGTGACCCTCGGCCCCTCCGGACCCAGGCTGACGGTCCAGACGGAGAACGACTCCGGGGCATTGGGGTCGCCGAGACCGGGGACCTCCTTGCCTTCGGCGGTCACGCCCTCGCGCATCTCCCGGGTTCCGAAACCGAAGGGCGGATACTCCAGACCGGTGTTGGGGTCCTCTTCGTCGGTCCCGGGGATCTTCTGGTACTCGAACATCCCCACGTTCGCCACGTAGACCTTGGTCTCGTCCGGAGAAAGAGCCACCCCGAAGGGATACCGGCCCACCGGCACGTTGTGCGCTATCCGTCTCGTCGTGGTGTCGACGATGACCAGCCGGAAGTGCGCCTGGTCCACGGCGTACAGACGGGTGCCGTCCCGGCTGATCGCCATGTCTCCGATGTAGCCGAAGCGGTAGTCTTCGCTCTTCGTGACCACCGCGCAGTCGATGAAGCCTCGCTTTGCTCCGGAACGGATGTCGAAGAGGAAGATCCCGTTCTCCTGGCCACCGGCCACGTAGACCGTTCGATCGTCCGGGGAGATCGCCAGGCCCATGAAGACCGAGGCCAGCACGCCCTCGTCGGTCGC
>JAJDNS010000195.1 GCA_022340585.1 Acidobacteriota bacterium | reverse complement strand
GGCCTCACCAGGTCCACCGCGGTGCGGGTGGCGGCGGGACTCCCCACGACCTCGAGAACGGCATCGGCGCCCCGGCCCCCGGTCATGTCCCGGAGCACCTCGACCGGCGACTCCTCCCGGTAGTCCAGGGGGCGAGCGCCGAACGTCCGGGCCAGCTCCAGCCGCTCGGGAACCGAGTCGATGGCGACGACCTGCTCCGCGCCCCGCCGGCGGGCGGCCGCGACCGCCATGAGGCCCACCGGGCCGCAGCCGACGACGGCGTAGACCCCGGAGCTGTCGACCCCGGCCAGGTCCGCACAGAAGTACCCGGTGGGGAGCACGTCCCCGAGTAGGAGCCCCTCCTCGTCCGAGACCGAGTCGGGGAGCCTCACCAGCGTCGAGTCGGCCAGGGGCACGCGCACGCGCTCGGCCTGCGTCCCGTGGAGTCCCTCTCCTCCCTCGACCCATCCCAGGAGCTGCCCAGAGGCGCAGCGGCAGGTCAGCCCGCGGACGCAGTAGAAGCAGTGGCCGCAGCTGGTGGTGAAGGGGCAGGCCACGCGGTCGCCGGGCGTCAGGCCCCGGACCTCCGCCCCCACCTCCAGGACCTCGCCGACGACCTCGTGGCCCATCACGGTTCCGGGATCGATTCCCTTCTCGCGCCCGTGGTAGACATGGAGGTCGGAGCCGCAGACCGCGCTCAGGCGGACCTGGAGAACGGCGTCGGTGGGAGCCTCGGCCGCAGGCTCGGGCACGGACTCGACGCGGACGGTCCTCTCGTCGACGAAGGTGAGGGCTCGCACGGTGAGAACGCAGCCTCCTCGAGACGACGGCGCTAGCGGCCGTCTCCGAAGAGGAAGCCGAGAAGGACGACGAGCCGCCGATAGTTGACGTCCATCTCCGCCGCTCCCCCGGGCACGAGCTCGGGGGGAACGACGCTCGGGAGGGGCCGCGACTTCCCCCCGAAGCTGTAGGTGGCGCCCAGGGTGAAACGGCTGCCGGCGAAGGCAAACTTGACCCCGCCGCTCAGGTGATAGAGGTTCCAGTTCGAGACCGAGATATTCACGGTCGGGTCTCCGGTCGCCGCCGAGAAGTCGGTCAGGCCGGCCCCGTACAGGACGAGGTCGTTCCCGAAGTCGTGCTCCACCCCGAGCCCGATGTTGAAGACGCCCTCGAGCTCCTGGGTCAGCTTGAACGCCTGGTCCACGGTCTCGACCGGAGCCTCGATGACGGTGAATCGGTCGACGGGGGCGAACCACTCGAGGCTCATGTGCCAGCGCGTGGCCCCGCGGTGCCACCCCAGGCCGCCGCCGATTGCCCAGGAGGACCTGTACCGGGCGTGCAGGCCCTCCTCGGTCGTGCTCAGCAGGTAGGGCGGGTCGGGGAAGCCGTTGCCGTCGGAGTCGACGCCGACCAGGGACTCGGTCAGCCCGGCCTTGCCGCTCCCGAAGAGAGCCAGGCTGGGGGTGGTGAGGTTCAGGCCCAGGCGCAGGTCGGCCCGCTCCCATGCCACCCCCAGCTTGAGCAGGGTCCGGAAGTGGTAATAGGAGAAGTCCTGGACGCCGAGGATGCTCAGCACGGCCTGCTGACCGGAGATCGCCTGGAGATTCACCTCGTTCCGGGAGCGTTGCCCCCGGTAGATGCCATAGAGCGTCGCGCCGACCCCGAGGGTCTCCGACACCTCTCGGGACGCGGTGAGCCCGGCCCAGCTCTCGTTGACGTCCTGGTCGAGATAGAGCTCGGCGGCGCTGGTCCCGCCGGTCAGATCGAACGGGTCCGTCAGGCGCCGGTTGAGCCGAAACGACAGGTCTTGCCGGGTGAGGAACGACCAGGCGAGAGCGGTCCTCTCGCCGAGCCAGCCCCGGGGAAGGCCTCCGGCCACCAGGGTGGGGGCGGCGCCGAAGCGGGTCGCGGCGACCTCGAACAGCTCCAGGTCGGTGACCGGCGTCGTCCGGTAGTCCTCGATCTGGAAGGACTCGGTCGAGAGGAGGAAGTTGGAGCCGGTCTCGAGCGCCAGGCCGCCGGGGTTGTAGAAAGTGGCCGAGAGGTCGCGAGCGTCCCCGATCATCTGGCCGCCCAGGAGCTGACCCACCGGCCCGTACTGGATAGCCCAGTAGTTCGTGTCCTGGGCGAACGCGCTCGTCGCGAGAAGGGCCAGAAGAGGACCTCCGGCGAGGCGCAGTCCGCGTCCGATGCTCATCAGCCCCTCCTCGGCTCGGTGGAACGCCCTAGCCTATGTCCGGCGGCCCGCGACTGCAATGCCCGTATGTCGGGGATGCGCGGGGCTATGGGGTCGAAGGGTCGGCTGGCCGTCGGCCCGCCACGCTCCTGAAGACGGCCAGGGCCTGCTCACCGACGGCGTGGGGCCCTCGCCACGGGGCTTCCCCCGGGGCCCTGCATTATGACTCGATGGATGCGCCGGAGCGCCCGGATGGCGGCAGTACCGCCCCGCTCGGGTTAGACTCCGGAGGTCGCCGTGCGATTCCGAGGTCCCCCTCGAAAGGGAGTGAACGCCATGAAGCGTGTCGGTCGAGTCATCGTGCCCCTGGTCCTGTCGGTCCTCCTGGCGCCATTGGGGTCGCCATCCCTTCGCGCGCAGGAGCTTCGCGTCCGGCGCCAGGTGCGCATCCCCGACATCCCGGGATACCAAACTCTCAAGTGCGACTTCCACATCCACACCGTCTTCTCCGACGGGTCGGTGTGGCCGAACGTGCGCGCGGAGGAGGCCTGGCGCGAGGGGCTGGACGCCATCGCCATCACCGATCACATCGAGTACCAGCCCCACGCCGACGACCTGCCCACGAAGCACAACCGCGCCTTCGAGATCGCCAAGCCCCACGGCGACCAGCTCGGCCTCATCGTCATCCGGGGCTCGGAGGTCACTCGCGCCATGCCGCCGGGTCACCTGAACGCGGTCTTCCTGACCTCGTCCGAGCCCCTGGACACCGTGGAGTGGCGCGATTCGCTGGAGGCGGCGCGCAAGCAGGGAGCCTTCATCTTCTGGAACCACCCGGGCTGGACCGGGCAGCAGCCCGACGGCGTGGCGCGGTGGTACCCGGAGCACGGCGCCCTCGTCGATCGAGACCAGCTGCACGGCATCGAGGTGATCAACGCGCGCAGCTACTACCCCGAGGCCCACCGCTGGGCCCTGGAGAAGGACCTCGCCATTCTCGGCAACTCCGACATCCACGCGCCGCTGAACCTCGACTACGACGCCCGCGACGGCGACCACCGCCCGACGACCCTCGTCTTCGCGAAGGACGACAGCCCCGAGGCCATCCGCGAGGCGCTCTTCGCCCGCCGGACCGCCGCCTACTCCGGGAACCTGCTGATCGGGAAGGAAGAGTTCCTGCGGCCGATCTTCGAGGCGTCGATCGAGGTCCTCACCCCCGCCGTCACCGCGAAGCAGGGGGGCCAGGCCTGGGTGCAGATTCGCAACGACTCGGACGTTCGCTACGAGCTGAACGGGGGAGGCTCGGTCGAGGGCGTGTCGGCACCTGAGGACGTCGTCCTCAGCGCGAACCGCACGAGCCTCGTGGCCATCGGGGTGGACGAGGTGACCGAGCCCGGCGTCGTGCGAGTCGAGCTCCCCTACACGGTGGACAATCTCCTGCTCGAGCCCGGGACCGGCCTGCCGTACGAGCTGGTCCTCGAGGTGGAGGTCGTTCCCGCCGAGGAGTGAGCCGGCCTCCGGCCGGATGCCCTGGCCAAGAACACGATTCCGTCGTGGGCTCGTGTCCTTCGCAGGAGTGATCACTCACCGAGCTGCCTCTCACCGGATTTTTCGTTCGCCCCGGCTCGTCCCTGTGCTAGCGTGGGCCCGAGGTCGAGCCCGGGTGAGGACCGCCGGTGCGGTCCGGCTCGACGGGAGGTGATCATGGCCGACAGCGTGCGCAGGGTCCAATACGCCTATCTGACGGTGCCCAACCGACCTGGCCGCGGTGCCCGTATGCTCCAGGAGCTCAAGAACGCGGGAGTGGATCTCGTCGCCTACTCCGGGTTCCCCGTCAAGAAGGGCTCGCAGATCGACATGGTCACGGCGGACATGACCGGTCTCAAGCGCGTGGCCCGGGCGAACGACTGGAAGCTGAGCAGGACGAAGAAGGGCTTCCTGATCCAGGGTCAGGACCGGATCGGGGCCGTCCACCGCCACCTGAGCAAGCTGGCCGAGAAGAAGATCAACGTCGTCGCCGCCGATGCCATCGCCGCCGGCAAGGACCGCTATGGGATGATCCTCTGGGTCAAGCCCAAGGACTACCTGAAGGCCTCCCGCGCCCTGGGTGCTCGATAGCTACCGCGCGTTCCTGAGGTCGAACCGGACAGTCACCGTCATCAGGACGGGCACCGGCACGCCGTCCATGAGGGTCGGCGTGTAGACCCACTGCTTGACCGCGTCGACGGCCGCCTCCTCGAGCAGGGGAACTCCCCGGAGCACCTTCACCTCGGTGACGCGTCCCCGGGGGCTGATCAGGCACTCGAGGATGACCACTCCCTCGATGCGCGAGAGCACGGCGGCGTCGGGGTAGACCGGGGGGACGGCCTTCAGCTTCTTCGGCTCCTGGATTCGTCCGCCCACCCGGACCGGCTTCAGCGGCGGGGCCGGTGGGGCCTCGGGGAGGCCACCGACCACGCCCCCCACCACGCCGCCGGGCACACCGCCTTCCACGCCTCCGGACACGCCCCCTTCCACCCCGAAGTCGATTCCTTCCTCGGGAATGATCTGGGCCAGGGTCTCGATGGGGGCGACGAACCCGTCCGTCCGCTCGACCGTCGGGGCCTCGACCCTGGCCTCGGGCCGGGCCGC
The DNA here is from genome assembly GCA_022340585.1 of Acidobacteriota bacterium. Classification (GTDB taxonomy): domain Bacteria; phylum Acidobacteriota; class Vicinamibacteria; order Fen-336; family Fen-336; genus JAJDNS01. The sequence continues at coordinate 14,343 of JAJDNS010000195.1, read as the reverse complement.
CGGAGCCGGCGGCGGAGGCGGCGGCGGGGGAGCCAGCTCCATGGGAGTGGCGAAGAAGGCCTGGACCCCGCCCCCGCCGGGCTCGGGGAGGGGGTCGTCCATGAGGAGGGGCACGGCGATCACCCCAACCGCGAGGGCCACGTGGGCGAGGACGGACGCCGCCGTTCCCAGCGGACCCCTCTTGCGCCGGACGTCGGAAACGAGCTCGTCCAGTGTGTGGAGCTCGAGGTGCGGCTCCGTGGGCGGAGCCTGGGTCCTCACCGCCCTCGGCTCCTCCTGGGGCCGCAGGGCCCCCATGTTGACCAGCTCCGGTGACGTCGACGACATAACCGTGACTCCTCCTCGTCCCCTGTGGAGACACCCCTGACCGGGGTTGCCGCCACTGCTTACCAGAAAAGAGATACGGAGAGTGTGAGGCGCTGAGGTGACGAGCGCGCGTCGGGGACACGGCACCGAGCGAGAATGGCCATGGAATCAACAGTTTGGAGGGTTGTCATCTTTTGTGTCGGGGGCTGGCGACCCCCCAAATGGCCCTCGGGACCCGGTTTCGACGACTCGAAGAACCCGGCCTCCCGGGGCGAACGGGGCGGAGAATCAACCATTTGGAGGATTTGTCAAAGCTCGTCACCAGTCTCTCGTCAGCTTCCGGAACTCGCGCCCGCCCAGCAACGTACGGACTGTTGAACGCACCGCAGATCGTGCTTCTTCAGCAGGGGATACCGGCGGTTGGGCCGGAGCGGAGCAAGAGACGTCGGGGGTCCGGGATGAGCAGCCGCAGGAGTGAACGCACGATGAGCCGCTGGCTCGGGGCCGTGGGCCTCGTGGCGGTCGTGGCCTCGTGGGGCTGCACCGTGGGCTGCAGCGTCGGCAACAGCGACGCCAAGACGTTCGATCAGGGTGCCAAGGACGAGAAGCGCAAGGAGGAGGCGGTCCCGGTCGAGGTCGCCGCTCTGGGGCACGGGGAGATCGAGGCGGTCCTGCGGCTCTCCTCCAACCTCGAGGCGGAGGGCGAGGTCCAGGTCTTCGCCGAGGCCCCCCGGCGCGTCACCGAGCTGCTCGTGGAGGAGGGGACCCCGGTGGCCAAGGGGCGCATCCTCATCCAGCTCCAGGACGAGGAGCAGAAGAGCGCGGTGGCCAAGGCCGAGATCGAGCTCAAGGAGAGCGAGCGCGACTTCGAGCGGGCGAAGGAGCTCTACGAGCAGAAGCTGGTCACCGAGGAGACCTACACTGAAGCCGGCTACAAGGTGGAGCGCAACCGGCTGGCCCTGGCCGACGCCCGTCGGGAGCTGGGCTACACCCAGGTCCGCGCCCCCATCGCCGGGATCGTCACCGAGCGCCTCGTCAACCTCGGCGACCAGGTCACCGTGAACCAGCCGCTCTTCCGCATCGTCGACTTCGACTCCATCGTCGCCCGAATCTACGTTCCCGAGAAGGACATGGCTCGCCTCGCGGTGGGCCAGCCCGCTCGGCTGAAGGCCGACGCCCTCGGGGGAAAGGTCTTCACCGGCTCGATCGACCGGATCTCGCCGATCGTGGACCCCGCCACCGGGACGGTGAAGGTCACGGTGGCCACTCCCCGCCAGGAGGGGCTCCGCCCCGGGATGTACGTGGACGTCGAGCTCGTCACCGCCGTGCACGACGCGGCCCTGCTGGTGCCGAAACGGGCCCTCGTCTACGACAACGACCAGATCTACGTCTTCCGGCTGAAGGAGGAGCGCCGGGTGGAGCGGCTCCGGGTGGCCCCGCTGCTGGAGAACACGGATTTCATCGAGCCCGCCGGCGGACTCGAGACCGGCGACCAGCTGGTCGTGGCCGGGCAGTCCGGCCTCAAGGACAATGGCCTGGTCCGGCTCCCCGGTGACCCCGAGCCGGCGGACGACGAGGACGAGAAGCAGGCCGATGGCAAGGCCGACTGACCGTCCCCGACACCGCTCCCCTCAGCTCTCTCACGCCTGACCGACTTGATGGGATAGCTCTGTGCAAGAACAACGCAGCTTCCTGACCGCCCGCCCCGTGGCCATCTCCATGGTCTTTCTGGCCGCGGTCGTCTTCGGCTACTTCTCCTACGGGCGGCTCCCGGTGAACCTCATGCCGGAGATGAGCTACCCCACGCTCACCGTCCGAACCGAGTACCCCGGCGCTGCTCCCGAGGAGGTCGAGAACGACGTCACCCGCCCCATCGAGGAGGCGGTGGGGGTCATCGGCGGCCTGCGCCGCCTCTCCAGCGTGAGCCGGGCCGGGGTGAGCGACGTCATCCTCGAGTTCTCCTGGGGCACCGAGATGTCCGACGGCATCCAGGACACCCTGGAAAAGCTGGACCTGGTCTTCCTGCCCGAGGAGGCGGAGCGCCCGCTGATCCTGCGCTTCGACCCGTCTCTCGATCCGGTGATGGAGCTGAGCCTCGCCGGAAAGGCGGGATCCGAGACCGACGAGGCGGAGCTCAGGCGCGTACGCCGCATCGCCGAGCTCCAGGTCAAGCGGGCCCTCGAGCCCATCAAGGGCGTCGCCGCGGTGCGCGTTCGGGGCGGCCTGGAGGAGGAGATCCACGTCCTCCTCGACGACGAGCAGCTGCGGCGCACGGGTCTGTCCGTCGAGAACGTCATCGATCGAATGCGGCAGGAGAACATCAACGTCGCCGGCGGGACCCTGACCGAGGGACGCACCGAGTACATGGTCCGCACCCTCAACGAGTTCGTGGACCTTCAGCAGATGGAGGACACGATCGTGGCGACGCGCGGGGGTCGCCAGATCCGGGTGCGGGACATCGGCGACGTCGTGTGGTCGAACAAAGAGCGGCAGATGACCACTCGCACCAACGGCCGCGAGAGCGTCCAGCTCGAGGTGTTCAAGGAAGCCGACGCCAACATCGTCGCCCTGGCCAAGCGGGTCAAGGAGCGTCTGGGGGACTTCGACCCCGATGCCCCTCCGCCCGAGGCGAAGCCGGAGCCGACGAAGGGCGACGAGAAGGAGAAGCCCCACCTGGACCAGCCGTCGGGTCTCATCGAGGAGCTCTACCGCAGCGAGGGCGTGGTCCTCAAGATGGTGGCGGACCGGTCGCTGTTCATCGAGGGCAGCGTCAACGAGGTCCGCAACACCGCCATCATCGGCGGCCTGCTGGCCATCGTCGTCCTGTTCCTCTTCCTCCGGAGCCTCAAGAGCACCGCCATCATCGCGGTGAGCATCCCCATCTCCCTCATCGTCACTTTCGCGCCGCTCCAGCTCCTGGGCGTCAGCCTGAACATCATGTCCCTGGGTGGCCTCGCCCTCGGCATCGGGATGCTCGTCGACTCGTCGATCGTCGTCCTGGAGTCGATCTTCCGGTGTCGCGAGGAGGGCGACGGCGTGGCCGAGGCCGCGGTGCGAGGCACGAGCGAGGTGCGGATGGCGGTCATCGCCTCGACCCTCACCTCCATCGCCGTCTTCCTGCCCATGGTCTTCGTCGAGGGGGTCGCCGGACAGGCCTTCGGCGATCTCGGTCTGGCCGTGGTCATCTCCCTCCTGGCCGCGCTGGTGGTGGCGCTCACCCTGATCCCCATGCTGGCCAGCCGCACCGGGGCACCACTTTTGTCGGGCGACCGGACCCGGCCCAACCTGCTTCCCACCGCCTCGTGGAAGGCGTTCCGCACCGAGATCACCGGAGTATACGGTCGCTGGGCGCACTGGCCCCGCATCCTCTGGCTGTTCCTGCCCCTGGCCCTGGTCTCCGTCTGGCTGGTGGTCCGCCTGGTGCTGGGCACCGTCCTGGAGATCGTCGGCAAGCTGCTCCTGGGTCTGGTGATGCTCCTGGTCGTGGTGTGGCAGCGCCATCTCGCCGCACCCCTCGGCCAGGTCTTCGAGTTTCTCATCGCCATTCCCCTGCGCCTCACGACCGCCATCATGGACGGGCTCGGACGCGCCTACCCCCACGCCATCCGCTGGGCCCTGAAGCACTCGGTGATCGTGGTTCTCATCGCCCTCGGCTCGATGGCCCTGACCGCCCTGATCGCCGTCAACCTCGATAGCGAGCTCCTGCCCGAGGTGCACCAGGGCGAGTTCACCTTCGAGGTCCAGCTCCCGGTGGGCACCCCCCTCGAGCAGACGGCCGCGGTCCTGACCCCGCTCGAGGAGGCGATTCTCGCCGAGCGGGAGCACATCGACGCGCTTCTCCTCACCCTCGGCTTCGACCCCGCCACCTCCCAGCGCTCCGACGAGGGCGAGCACACCGCCCGATTCAAGCTCGTCCTCGACACCTCGGACCCGCAGGTGGAGGAGGAGGTCATCACCCGCCTGCGGCAGCGGATCGCCGGGATGCCCGATGTCGCGGCCCGCGTGGTCCGTCCCGTCCTCTTCTCGTTCCAGACCCCCATCGAGGTGGAGGTCCACGGGACTGATCTCCTGCAGCTTCGCCAGAAGGCGGAAGAGGTGAAGGAGCTCATGGCCGGGCTCCCGGCGCTGGCCGACGTCGAGACGACCCAGCAGCCCGGGGCTCCCGAGGTACAGATCGTCTACGATCGCGATCAGCTCTCACGCTACGGGCTCGACATCCAGGCCGTGGCCCGGCAGGTGCGGGACGCGGTCAAGGGCTACGAGGCGACGCTGTACAACCTCGGCGACCGTCGCATCCCCATCGTCGTGCGCCTGGAGGAGGACGACCGGCGGCGGGTCACCGACGTGAGCGAGTTCCTGGTGAATCCCGGGGGCGAGCGGCCCATCCCCCTGTCGTCGGTGGCCGGGGTCGCCCTGGCCGAAGGCCCGAGCGAGGTGCGCCGGGTCGACGGGCGTCGGGTGGCTCTCGTCCGGGCCAACGTGGGCATGGGCTCCCTGGGTGGGGCGGTGGAGGAGGTGGAGCAGGCCCTCGCCACCCAGGTCGACTGGCCGTCGGACATGACCTTCTACGTGGCCGGCCAGAGCCAGGAGTGGAACCGGAGCCGGGGCAGCCTGCTCCTCGCCCTCGTCCTGTCGGTCTTTCTCGTCTACGTGATCATGGCCGCCCAGTTCGAATCGCTGGTCCAGCCGCTGGTGATCATGCTCACCATCCCCCTGGCCTTTCTCGGGACGGTGGCCACTCTCTGGATCCTGGACATCAGCCTCTCGGTGGTGGTCTTCCTGGGCATGATCATGCTGGCCGGAATCGTGGTGAACAACGCCATCGTGCTCGTGGACTACATCAACACGCTGCGCCACCGGGGGATGGAGCGGGCGGAAGCGATCGTGACCGCGGGGTCCGTGCGTCTCCGGCCCATCCTCATGACCACCGCGACCACCGTCCTCGGCCTCACCCCCATGGCCCTGGGCCTGGGTGACGGGGCGGAGATCCGAACCCCCATGGCCATCGCGGTCATCAGCGGTCTGCTGGTCTCGACGGTCCTGACCCTCCTCCTCATCCCGAGCGTCTACGCGTTGATGGACCGGGCCCGGGAGGCAGCGCTGGGGCCGTCCCCGGCGACGACGCCACCGGTCGAGGCGGAGGCGAAGGGCGTGACCCCGTGAGCGGCCGGAGCAGCGTCGAGGAGACCCTGCCCCGCTTCTCGCTCCGGCGTCGGGTCTCGGTGCTGGTTCTCCTCGCCTCCCTCGTCGTGGTGGGCCTGGTGGCGACCGCCGGCATCCCCCTCGAGCTCATCCCGAGCGGGTTCACCCCTCCCTTCCTGGCCGTGAGCGTTCCCTGGGCCGACGCCCCCGCCCAGGACATGCTCGAGAAGATCATCCTGCCCCTCGAGGAGGAGCTCAGCACCGTGCGGGGCCTCGACCGCATGTTCTCCTTTGCGACCACCGGCTACGGCCGTGTCTTCATGAACCTCAAGAGCGGGACAGACATGGACGTGGCCTACCGGGAGGTCCGCGACCGCGTCGAGAGAGCGCGGGTTCGGTTCCCGGAGGACGCCGACCGGATCTACATCCGCAAGGAGGACCTGTCGGGGATCCCCGTCTTCGTCATGGGGCTCGCCGTCAACCCCGACATCGCCGACCCGTACAACCTGATCCAGAACGACGTGGTGATGCGTCTCGAGCGTCTCGATGGAGTGGCCTCGGTCGAGGTCAACGGGGTCCTGGAGAAGGAGATCTTCATCGAGCTGGACCGGGAGCGCACCGAGGCAAGCGGCATCAACGTCTACCAGGTTGCTCAGCAGCTCGGTGGGGACAACTTCACCATGGCCTCGGGCGACGTCCGCTACGGGGACTCCAAGCTGCTCCTGCGCTCGGTGGCCCGGTTCAAGGACATCGAGCAGCTCCGCAACCTCCGGGTCGGGCCCAAGGTGCGGGTCCGCGACATCGCCGAGGTCAGCTACAAGCCGCCGGAGCAGAAGTTCGCGGTCCGGGCCAACTCGCGCCCGGCCGTGGCCCTGGTGGTCTTCAAGGAAGGCCAGGCCAACACCCTGGACGTGGCGAGGCGGGTCCGCGAGGAGATGGAGCGATTCCAGGAGACGCCGCGCCTGCAGGACATCCTCTTCGTGACCTTGTTCGATCAGGGCCAGGTCATCCTGGAGTCTCTCAACACCCTCCTCGCCAGCGGACGGATCGGCGCCCTGTTCGCCGCGGTGGTGCTCTTCTTCTTCCTGCGTCGGCTCCGCCTCACCGCGATCATCACCCTCTCCATCCCCTTGAGCCTGCTCATTGCCCTCACCGTCATGTTCTTCGCCGGGGAGTCTCTCAACATCCTGACGCTCCTGGGGTTGATGATCTCGGTCGGTCTTCTCGTGGACAACTCCGTCGTGGTCGCGGAGAACATCCACCGCCTTCACCGCGCCGGATACTCCCGTCGCGACGCGGCGATCAAGGGGACGGGGGAGATCGCCCTCGCCATCACCACCGCCACCCTCACCACGATCGTCGTGTTCCTCCCCGTCTCTCTGGTGGAGGGGGAGGCACAGTTCTTCCTGCTCCGGCTCTCGTTGCCCATCTCCGTCGCGCTGCTGGCGTCGCTGATGGTCGCCGGGATCTTCGTGCCCCTGAGCGTCTACCTGACGCTCCGGAACGGCCAGGAGCCCTCCCCGGCCCGCCGCCGATACGAATCGGCCATGGGTCTGCTGGAGAGGGCGTACGACGCCTCCCTGGGGCGGCTCAACCACGGGTACACGAGATTGCTCGCGGTCTTCCTGAGGCGGCGCCTCGACCTGGTCATGGTCCTGGTCGTCATCTTCGGGCTCACGGTGGCGGTGGCCTTCAAGGAGGTCAAGGTCGTCGACACCCAGGAGGAGGAGCGCTCGGGCTTCGAGGTCAGGGTGGAGCTCCCCCAGAGCACGACCTTCGAGGAATCCCAGGCGTTCTTCCTCGAGTGCGAGAAGATCGTGGAGAACTCGGCCGAGGAGCTGGGTCTGTCCGGCTGGTTCATCTTCCATCGCCCGACGTTCGGGGAGGTGCAGGGATTCTTCAACAACCCCCGCACCACCGACCTCTCGCCCCGCGAGGTGACGGAGAAGATCATGGACCGGCTGCCGAAGAAGGCGGGCGTCAAGTACCGCACCGGCCAGGAGGGAGACCAGGAGGAGGAAGGCGAGCAGGTGCACGTGGTGCGCCTCTTCGGCGACGACGCCGAGCTCCTGGAGGCGACGGCCAAGGACCTGGAGGACCTCTTCGTCCAGGTCCCCGGGGTCCTCGGTCTCAAGGCGTCCGGTGACCCCGCTCCCAACGAGGTGGGCCTCGTGATCGACCGGGAGCGTGCCCAGGCCCAGAACATCAATCCCGAGGTCGTGGCCGGGGTGGTGGGCTACGCCCTCCGGGGCCAGGAGCTCAGTCGCTACCGGACCGGGGACCGGGACATCCCCGTCCGGGTCCGCTTCAAGGAGGAGGACCGGGAGACCCTCCGGCAGCTCCGGAACTTCTACGTCCCGACCGGGACGGGTGGGGGATTCGTGCCCCTCTCGTCGGTGGCCGATGTCAGCTTCCTGGCCGGCCAGCAGCGGATCTTCCGCGAGGACAAGCGCACCACCCGGACCTTGACCCTCGAGCTCGAGGAGGGCAAGGAGGAGGAGGCCCGGGGCCGCGTGGTGACGCTGCAGAACATGCTCGAGCTCCCCGAGGGGGTGCGCTTCGGGGACGTTCACGACACATCGAGCTCCGACGAGGACCTGGCCGCGCTCAAGTTCGCCGCGAGCCTGTCCGTCGTGTTCATCTACCTGCTGATGGGCTTCCTCTTCGAGAGCTTCATCCTGCCGCTGTCGATCATCTGCACCATCCCCCTCGCCGGCATCGGCGTGGGATGGATCCACTATGCCCTGGGCTACAACCTCGACTTCCTCGGGATCGTGGGGATCGTGCTCCTGATTGGCGTGGTCGTGAACAACGGGATCGTCCTCATCGACTACACGAACCGGCTGCGCGTCGAGGGTCGGGAGCGCGGCGAGGCCCTGCTCCTGGCCGCGGAGCGGCGCTTCCGGCCCATCATGATGACCGCCTTCACCACGATCTGCGGGATGGTGCCGGTGACCCTGAGCGGGGCCAGCAGCATCGGCCTCAGCTACACCAGCTTCGGCCTCACCCTGATCGGTGGCCTCACGACCGCGACGCTGCTCACGCTGCTCGTGGTCCCCGTGTTCTACACGTTCTTCGACGACGCCCAGCTGGTGACGGGCCGGGCCATTCGCCACGCCCTGGGATCCACCCCCGAGGGAGAGCGCGCCGAGGCCTGAGGGCCGGGCCTCCGCCCCCCGATCGTCCGTCCCTCGTTCCGTGGGGCGCTAGAATGCCCTCTCGATCGTCGGCAGTCGCCGGAGCCGCGAAGGGGAATCAATGGCCGTCGGCTGGCCCGGGCTCGTGTCCGTGGGGGTGGTCGCGTGGCTCTTCGTCCCCCGGTCGTCCCCAGGCTCGGCTACAATGAGCCATCCGGGCGGGGAGGCGTCGTGATCGTCGGGCTGAACCATATCTTCGAGCACGAGGGACGTGAGTTCCATATCCAGGTGGAGGACCTGGGCGAGGAGCACGCGTCCTTCGAAGTGCGGGTCCACTCGGGGGGCGGCATCGTCTGGCAGAAGAAGATGAGCTACACCGAGATCCTGGAGAAAGGGTTGCCCCGGGCCGAGCAGGACGAGGCGGTCAGCAGCGCCATGGAGAAGGCGATGCACACGGTCGAGGCCGCCATCGCCCGCGGCAAGCTCCCATAGACCGCGCGCGAAGGCGGTCTCCCCTCGAAGAGGGGACCCGGGCTCAGCCCTCGGAGTCCGGGACCCTCCAGTAGAGCCGTTCCTCGAGCGCGTAGCGCAGCATCTCGTCGTAGAGAAGCAGCTGGACATCGAGGATCTGGTCGTGAGTGACGGCCGTGGCCTCCTCCCCGACGCTGCCGTGGCTGCACTCGAAGGTGAAGGCCATGGCACCCGACACGTGGTGGAGCGCGCTCGTGAGGTTGAAGTAGCGGCTCGGGCCGGGCGTTTTGTCCTCGACCTGGGGATCGACGACGCTCCCATAGGGAAGACCCTTCTGCTCGTAGCGCTGCTTCACCCTCCGTGAGAGATCCCGGATCCGCTTCTTCATGAAGACGGGCACGTAGCTCGCCTGAAGCACCACGGGCGCGGACTCGTGAGAGTGGAGCGAGACCGCGATGTCGGGGGCTTCGTCCCGGGCGAGCCGGAGGATCGCTCGCGTCTCGTCGGCCATGGGGAGGAAGAAGTCGTCGTGCATGGGGTTGACGCCGGCGTCGTTGAAGTAGGCGCCGAGGATTCCCACGTCGCCCTTCATGGGGTGGACGGCCTTGGCCCCCGGCCAGCCATAGAGGGAGCCGTCCCGGCGGGTACCCTGGCCGTACTTCGTCATTGTGCGGGTGGGCACGCCCACGAAGCTGTCGTAGGGGCACCGCGCCCGCCCGTCGGGGTTGCCGGACGGCACGATGAGCACGCGGAAGCGATCCAGTCGACTCTTCAGCTCCGGCCAGGCCCGGCCCCGATGATCGGTGCCGGTCTCGGTCACGTGGATCAGGTTGACGAGGCCCACGACGCCCTCGACCTCCTGGCCGTGCACCGGACCGAGGAAGAGGGCGACAGGCCTCGTCGTCTCGTCCTTGCGCGCGTACCAGGCCGGGCTCTGGGCCGCGACCGCCGAGTTGTAGTTGGCCTGGGAGTGCAGCTCGTCCCGCTCCCCATACCGGACCGCGTACACCGGGCGCCCCCCGGGGGAGGTGGCGATGGTCTCGACGGTGCCGACGCGGACCGCTCCCACCTCCGCGTCGACGTGCTCGAGGGTCGAGCGCCAGAAGCCCGGCAGGTTTCCCGGAGGCGGAGGATCACCGTCGGCCACCTGAGCCCGCAGCCAGACCGCTCCGGCCACCGAAAGGGCGATCGCCGTGAGGAGCGCAGCGAGAGATCGAACCATGGCCCAATCTACACCCTCGGGGCGCCCCGGAGTCGCGGGTGCTAGCATTGAACCGCGGTGACGGCGTCCTACTCCTCGATGTTCGTGTTCGGGATCCTCCTCCTCGCCTCGTGGGCGGGCTGGGGAGTGGCCGTCGAGAAGCTTGTCCTCGGCAAGCCCACGGCCGATCGCGCCCTCCACGGCGGGTGGGGGATGGCCTTCACGGTCCTGGTGGGAGGCATTCTGAACCTCGTCGTGGCGATCGGTCCGACGGTCATCCACCTCTTCCTGGGGGCTGGGCTGGCCCTCCTGGCGTGGGACTGCTGGGGCCGTCGACGACAGGCCTGGTCACTCCTGCGCCAACGAGCCGGATGGCTCCGGAGCCGCCCGCTCCTGACCCTGGCGGTGCTCGTCCTCGGCGGATTGCTGGTCGCTTCGTACGCCGCCAAGGTGTGCTCGAAGCGCTACAACTTCCACGACGACTTTCAGGGCTACTTCGTCTTTCCGGCCAAGATGATCCAGACCGGCGCGATGGGGCCGGACCCCTTCTGCGAAGCCCGCCTCCTCTCCCTCGGCGGGATGTCGTTCCTGCAGGCGATCGTCCTCTCCGTGGCCGACGCCCGGTACTTTCGATTGGTGGAGCCCGGGGTGGCGCTGCCGCTCGCGGTGGCCCTCCTCTTCGGGGTGGCCCGCGACGCCCGCGCCAGCCCGTGGGTGGCCGTGCTCGTCGCCTTCCTCTTTCTCGCCGTCCGGCCGCCCTCCGCCAACGCCGCCAGTCTCGTCACCGGGCTCGTGCTCTTCCTGACGCTGTTCCGCACCCTGTGGCGACTCCGCGGCTCCGGGGGCCTCGGCCCCCGGGGGGCGATCCTGGTGGCGCTGGTTGGCTCTGCCCTCTGTGCACTGAAGACGACCCACGTTCCCGCGTGCGCCCTCATGGTGGTGGGTGCCTACCTGCTGCGAGCCAGACAAGAGCGATCCCGCGCTGTGGTCGGGGAGCTCCTTCTCGCCGGGGCCCTGACGCTCACCTTCATGGCTCCCTGGATGGTTGCGTCCTACGACTCCAACGGAACGCTGCTCTACCCCATCCTCGGCCGTGGCTTCCACGGGTCGGCCTACGAGGGGGAATGGGTGCCGTACGAGAGCCCGAGCCTGGCCCACCGCGCGGGGCAGCTGTGGTCGGGGGTGACCGACCTCAAGGTGGTGCCGCTGTGGATCCTGGCGGGGGGACTCCTGCTGCAGCGACGCTGCCGTGTCGGCCAGGGGAGCCTCGCCTCCTTTTCGCTGGCGGCGCTCGTATCCTTCCTGGCCCTGGCCGGCATCCACCCCGGGGCCTACCGGTACTCCTGGGCCGCTCTCTGGGCGGCCACCCTGACTCTCCTCGTCTTCTCCTGCCGGGAGGTGGCGCTCGAGCGACGAGAGGGCTGGTCTCGCGTGTGGCCGGCCGTGCCCGTGCTGCTGGCTCTGGGGATCCTGACCCTCGAGCACGGCGCCGCCGCGAGACGACACCTGACGCGCAAGCCCGCGCAGATCGAGCGCGCGGTGAGAGACTCGTTGTCTCCGTTCTTCAAGGGAGGTGCGGCCCGGACCGGGGAGCGGATGCTGGAAGCCGTACCGGAAGGTGCGGTCCTGCTGGCGCGGCTGCGGTACCCCTTCGTCCTCGACTTCACGCGGCACACGATCCTCGTGGCCAACTACCCGGGCGGGTCCAGCCCCCCGCCCGGCATGCCCTTCTTTCAGGGCGCCGAGCCCCTGGCCCACTACCTGTGCGGCCACTCCGTGCGGTACGTGGCCTACTCGTACCGTAAGGAGGCGAACTTCCCGAGAAGACTGCACGAGGACCGCTTGGATCCGGGAACGTTCTCCTGGACCCGCACCCAGGCGATCCATGCCCTGGACTTCCAGGACAACCTCACGGAGCTCGGCCAGACCCGACGCCGAATCTTCGACAACGGCGACATCTTCGTGCTCGATCTCGGTGTCTCAGAGACGGGAGATGAGGTGGGCTGCGAGCCGACCTGAGGCGGGGCATTCGCTGCCCGGCGCGAAGCGCATCACTGTCGAGGATCACTCGGGGAACTCGGGTGCCACCGCGATCCCGGATCTCGCAGCACGAACACGCGAAAACCGTCTAGGTCGTTGCATACTTCCCTGAATCGTGCCAGAAACACCTGTCCCGGGCGCAGAAAACGCAGGCGGGGTGTGGCCCCCTTCTGCACCAGCAGGTAGCGCACGCCCAGCACTCTGAACATCAGCTCGAGGTCGTCCCGCGTCGTGTTCCAGTAGACCCAGTGGTAGTTGACGCCGGGAGTCGAGAGGGCGAGGCGCTCTGGCCAGTAGTGAGAGATCGCCACCGTGAGCTCGCCGTGCTCGCGTTGGCGTTCCACCAGCCACCTGGCGAGCCCCGGTCTCCATGGCCCCCGGCCAACGTCGCCCGGATCGGCCTTCTTCAGTTCCCTGATCGTGTGCGCCAGACTGGCCACACCGAGAGCGCTGCCCCCCAGAGTGAGGCACAGTCCCAAGGCCACCACCAACCTGCGGCGGTGCCTCAGCAGGTAGACCAACGCGAGGAAGAACAGGAATACGCAGCTGAGTCCCTGCCTGAGCGAAAAATTCCACTCGCGGGAATACTGCTTGTGAAGGGTATGGATGGAGAGGAAGCCCCCTGCGGCAAGGAGAACGACGAAGACCCACGCCGTGCTCGATGTCGACCGCGCCCAGAGCCAGGCCCGGCGGCGTCGCGTCGCGCCCACCCAGAGCGCCCCGTCGAGAGCCAGGAGTGGCAGGGCGACCAGCAAAGCATAGTGAAACACGTGGTAGCTCCGCGCGTAGGAGTGAAAGCCACTCGGCCAGAACGCTACGAGGAAGCCCGACGCTCGATCAGCCAGGTAGCCATAGACGCTGTTCACTTGGACGAGAGTGGGGATGGGGCTCAGTAGGTCGCTCTCGCGATTCTGGTCGAACCGGAAGAGCGAGGACCATCCCGGGTTTGCGACGAAGCTCGCAAGATGCTGCCAGTATGCGAAGGCGATCACGCCAAACGCTCCTACGGCTCCGAGCAACATGGCCAGACGGCGCGCGCGTCGATCGGGGAGTGTCAGCGCCAGGGAGAGTGCGCCAAATGCCGCCATGGCCACCAGTACGAACTGACCTCGGGCCAGCAGCAAGACACCCAACCACATCCCCAGCTCGATACCCCGCCAGGGTCCGGGCTGCGTCCAGCCGGGCCATGTCCTCCACAGGGCAGCAAAGAGCAGTGTATACGCGAGCCCCTCGGTGTAGGGCAAAGAGGTATAGCGGAAGAAGGGCTGATGCAACGCCAGCATGAGAACCAACACGTGCCCAGCACACAGCCAGGGACTCCCCCGCAGGAGCGGTCCGGGAAAGACTCTTTGGGCCCAGAGGTAGGCGAGGATGAGCGTGCTGAAGTAGAACAGGGTGGGCAGCCATACACCCACTTTCATGATCGGGAATACGCGGGCCACATGCCCATGCAGCAAGGGCCATAGCAGGTAGACCGACGTCTGGTGGGGGAAGTGGCTGTAGGCCTTGTGATAGAGCGAGATGTTCGTAGTGAAGCCATTCCCGTCCCGAACGTTCTGAGCGACGTTCGTGTAGTAGCCGCCATCGTGCTCGGGATAGAGGTCCTGTGTCTCAAGGCTGTAGCTCGCCTTGAAGAAGCCAACGACCAGCAGCACGAGCACAAGCGCCAGGCCGCACCGCCCAGTCCTAGGGTAGCCATGACGATTCGCCTCGGGTGTGCCTCCTTGGCGCTCCATCAGAGTCCGGGATCCAGGCCGGGTAGCTGAAGATCTACCATCAACATGCATTTCCTCGAAAGGAAAGGTGACGCGGCTAACGCCAAACCGCAGCTGCTCCTCACTCTAGCGCCCAATGTATCATCGAGTCTCGCCCACGGGCGTGGAGGATGCCTTGTGCTAGCCTGCCGCGCGCGGGTTGTGTTCCCCTGGTACCGCTAGTTCCACGGCCGACGCGGCCCCGTGACTGTCACGCTGACTCGACCACGGAGGAAGTGCCGCTTGCCCAGCAAGAGAAGGTCGAGTCCGGCTCTGGCGGTGTCCGCCGCGA
>JAJDNS010000191.1 GCA_022340585.1 Acidobacteriota bacterium | reverse complement strand
GCCGCCACCCGGACCAGGCGGAACGAGAGGATCTTGCAGGGCGTGCCGTCCTCGGAGACCTCCAGGTCGTGCCCGTTGAGGTCGGCGACGGATCGGCCCTGGCCGTCGGTGGCGACGACGTCGAGGACCACGACCTCCGCGCCCGACCCGAAGGCCGGCGGCTCGTCCTGGGGGCCGGCCTCGACGGCGCTCAGAGTCAGCAGGGCCGGCAGCACGAGGCTCAGGGTCCTTCTTCGCATGGGCGTGCCCCTCGTGAACGGTTGTCGACGGCCAATCCCTAGAACCAGTGCAAGGCTGGTGCCATCGAAGCCCCGGGGCGACATCCGCCAGGGCGCAGGCCGTAATGGTGTGGACGCCCCGGAAAGCCCCAACGACCGTCCTCCAGCCGGGACACCGGGTGCCCCCTGGAGAGCACTCTACGGAACCCGGAAGTCGAGCTGCACTCGGCGCGGGAGCCAGACCGCCATCTCGCCCTCTCCGCGATGGGCCCAGGCGTAGTAGGGAACGGCCACGAAGTCCCGCTCCTTCGTGACGACGGAGCGGCCGTCCTCGGCGGGGGAGAGCCCCAGCGCCCGGCCCTCTATGACCGTGACGCCGCCGAGGAGGCCGTCGCGGGCCTGCGCCTCGAGGGGCGCGTCGTCGGGAAGCACGAGGTTGAAGACCTTGCCGCCGTTGTCCACTCCCTCCGCGCAGTAGACGACGGGGCCGCGCTCGAGGGCCACGCGGCCGGCATTGGCCTGCACCTTGTCGTGGCTCACGACCCGACGGACGCGCATGGGCAGAGTGAGCTCGACGGTGTCGCCCTTCTCCCAGGTGCGGCGAATGGCAGCGAAGCCCTTGACGAGCTCGACCTCGTGCGGCTCGCCGTTGACCGCGAGAACGATTGGCTCCTCGTGGTCGTCCACGTAGCGGTAGAGATCGCTGGGGACCGGGCGTCCCCGGGCCCAGCCGGGAATGCGGACGTGGAGCGTGAGCTCCTCGGCCCGCTCGGGCTCGAGGGTGATCGCGACCCGACCGTCCCAGGGGTAGCGCGTCTCCTGCCGGACCCGCACCGGGCGTCCCTCCAGGTCCATCTCCGCACTACCGGCCACGAACAGGTTCACGAAGAGATCTCGCTCCCGCTGGGCGTAGACGTACCCGGCGATGGACGGCAGGAACCGCACCAGGTTGGTGGGGCAGCACGAGCAGTCGAACCAGCCCTTGCGACCGGTGGCCCCCTGGTTGAAGGCGTACCGGCCGTCCGAGGCGAGGGGGTTCGGGTAGAAGAAGTGCTCACCGTCGAGGGAGACGCCGGACAGGACTCCGTTGTAGATCACCCGCTCGAGGACGTCGAGGTATCGCGCGTCCCCGTGGAGGAGGAAGAGACGGTGGTTCCACATGGCGTTGGCGATGGCGGCACAGGTTTCGGCGTAGGCGGTGCGGTTGGGCAGCTCGTAGTCGTCGCCGAAGGCCTCTCCCTCGTGGCGGGCGCCGATGCCCCCGGTGAGGTACAGCTTCCGGCCGACCACGTTGTCCCAGAGTCGGCCGAGGGCGTCGACGTAGGCCTGGTCTCCGGCCAGGGCTCCGACATCGGCCATGCCCGAGTACATGTAGGCGGCGCGGACCGCGTGCCCCACCGCCTCGGTCTGCTCGATCACCGGCTCGTGGTCCTGGTTGTACGCCCCGTAGAGCTCGTGTCCGGCGGGGTTGCCGCGCTGGTCGAGGAAGAAGCGGGCCAGGTCCAGGTACTTCCGTTCCCCGGTGGCGCGGTACAGCTTGACGAGGCCGATCTCCACCTCCTGGTGCCCGGGGACACCCATGTTCCTGCCGGGGCCGAAGACCGTGGTCAGGAGATCGGCGCTCCTGAGGGCCACGTCCAGGAGCGTGCGCTTCCCGGTGGCCTGGAAGTGGGCCACCGCCGCCTCGTAGAAGTGGCCCAGGTTGTACAGCTCGTGTCCGGACTTCAGGTCCGCCCAGCGGGGCCGGCTGACGCAGCAGATGGGGTCCTCGGCCAGGGCCCCGATCGTTCCCGCGGTGTAGAGGTAGCCGTCGTCCTCCTGAGCAGCGGCGATCTTCACCGCCAGGTCGTCGACATAGTGCTCGAGCTCGGCGTCCGGCTGCAGGCTGAGGGCGTAGGAGGCTCCCTCCACGACCTTGTAGACGTCCGAGTCGTTGAACCCGAAGAGCCCCTCGAAGTCGCCCGTCTCCAGCCCCCCCGCCTTCGAGAAGTTCGAGACGCGTCCGGTTCGCTCGCACTTCTGGAAGTCGTAGCGCACGGTGACGGTGCGGTTCGTCTCGAGCCGGGGCGACCAGAAGCCGTCGGCAACGGTCACCGCGGTGAAGGGCACCGGCCGGATGGGGTAGTCACCACGGGAACCCGTCTCGCCGTTGGCCGGCACGCCCGCCATCAGTGCCAGGGCGAGCAGGACGGTGCCGCCGGTGCTGCCTCCTGGCCGTGGGATTGCGGGGATCTCTGTTCGGGTGACCGGACCTCGGTGTCGTACCATGGGTTCACCTCCAGAGGGATCAGGTGAGCTTCAGCGGGATCGTCTAACCGGACGGCCGGCAAGTCAAACGCCGACCGTTCGGCGCCGGCTCGAGGAACAGACTGCGCATGGTGGCCTCCGTCACCGAGCCGGTTGCGGCCGTCTGTGACAATAGGGCCATTCGAGAGGGAGGGATCATGGCGAAGTGGATCATCGGGCTCCTGGTGCTTCTGCTGGTGGCTTGTGGGGCTCTCGGCTACTGGCTGTTCGGGAATCAGCAGAGGGATCTCGAAGCCCTGCAGGACCAGCTCGTGGTCGCCCGCCAGGACGCCGCGGAGTACCGCCGCCGCGCGGCCGACCTCGACGTGATCCGTGCCCGGCTGGTGCAGGCCAGCGCCGAGCTGACCGAAGAGGTCGAGAAGAAGGAGTCCGAGCTCGTCCGGCTTCACTCCGCCCAGGACGAGCTCCTGAGCGAGCTGGAGCAGGAGATCGCGGACAAGCAGGTGCAGGTCGAGCGGGTTCGCGACCAGCTGCGGGTGGAGATGGTCGACGAGGTGCTGTTCGACTCGGGGGAGTCGGCCCTCAAGCCGGCGGGCATTGCCATCCTGAGGAAGGTCGGAGGCGTACTGGAGAAGACCGAGGGGCGCTCGATCCAGGTTCAGGGCCACACCGACAACGTTCCCATTCGCGGGGCCCTGGCTCAGCGGTTCCCGACGAACTGGGAGCTCTCGGCCGCCCGCGCCACCAACGTGGTGCGCTTCCTCCAAGACGAGGCCCGAGTCGACCCGAGCACGCTCTCCGCGGTCGCCCGCTCGGAGTATCGGCCGCGATCGCCCAACGAAACCGAAGCGGGGCGCCGTCAGAATCGCCGGATCGAGATCCTCCTCGGACCCGAGGGCTCCGCCTCGCCGCGCCTGGTGGATGCCCCGGGGGCCGATTCGCCCGCGCTCTGAGCCCGCGCCGGTTCGCTTTGTTGCGGTCCGGGGCCCGGCATGGGCCCGCCCCAGCGCGGCCCCGACGGGCCGCCGGAGTCACCCGGAATCCGCCAGCGCCGCCACCGGTAGTATCCTCTGACGTCGCGAAAGGAGACACCGATGGCCCGGACCGATCCGCACTCGTACTTCGACGACTCCCAGCCGCGTACTCGGCACCTCGGGCTGGAGCTCGAGGTGGACTTCGAGGAGCACCGCCTCGAAGGGTGGGCCATGCTCGACCTCGGCGAGCCCTCCGAGGGGCCCCTCGACCTCGACACCAAGGACCTGGAGATCTACTCGGTGGAGGGGGAGGGCGGCGAGCCGATCCCCTTCGACCGGGGAGAGGAGGAGCCGATCCTCGGGAAGCGGCTCCGGATCCACCTGCCCGAGGGGACGCGCCGCGTGACGATTGAGTACGTCACCTCACCGGAAGCCATCGGGCTCCAGTGGCTCGATCCGGCCCAGACCGAGGGGAAGCGGCATCCGTTCGTCTTCACCCACTTCCAGCCCATCCACGCCCGCACCTGCATGCCATGTCAGGACTCGCCCCGGGCCCGGGTGGTCTACCGGGCGGCCATCACCGTCCCGAGCGACCTCACCGCGGTGATGTCGGCGGGGTCGGCGGGCAAGGGTCCTGGCGATCGACCGGGGACCACGACCTACCTCTTCGACATGCCCCACGCCATCCCGACCTACCTCATCGCCCTGGCGGTGGGGAACCTGGACTCCCGCGCCCTCTCGCCGCGCTCTCGGGTGTGGGCGGAGCCGGAGACGGTCGAGGCCGCCGAGCACGAGTTTGCCGGGATCGAGGACATGATCACGAGGGCGGAGGAGCTCTTCGGCCCCTACGAGTGGGATCGCTACGACATGCTCGTCCTGCCGCCGTCGTTCCCCTATGGCGGCATGGAGAACCCCCGGCTGACCTTCCTGACCCCCACGCTCCTGGCCGGAGACCGGTCCCTCGTCGACGTCGTGGCTCACGAGCTCGCCCACTCGTGGACCGGCAACCTCGTGACCAACGCCAGCGTGGACCACTTCTGGCTGAACGAGGGGGCGACCGTCTGGGCCGAGCGGCGCATCGTGGAAGCTCTGCACGGGCAGGACGCCGCTGCCCTCGGCTGGGCCATCGGCGAGAAGGCCCTCCAGGCGGAGTTCAAGCGCTTCGGCGCCGACGCCGCGGTGACCCGGCTGCGGAACGACCTGAAGGGGACCGATCCCGACGACGTCTTTTCCTCCATCCCCTACGAGAAGGGGGCCCGCTTCATGGCCCTGCTCGAGCGAACGGCGGGCCGGGAGCGCTTCGACGCCTTCATCCGGAGCTACATCGAGAGGTTCCGCTTCACCTCCATCACCACCGAGGAGTTCATGAACTTCGTGAACCAGGAGCTTCCGGGGGCGGCGGACCAGGTGGGCGCCCAGGAGTGGCTGTACGAGCCCGGGATGCCGAAGAACGCCCCCGTGTTCCGCTCCCCCCAGCTCGAGGCGCTGGACAATCTCGCCGACGGCTTCGCTGACGGGGAGAGACCGACCGCGGCGCAGATCGAGAGCTGGTCTCCGGCGGAGATGCTGGTGTACCTGCAGCGCCTTCCCAGGCCCCTCGACGAGGAGGCCTGCCGCTGGCTCGACAAGAACCTGGAGCTCACCGAACGGGGCAACTACGAGATCCTCGTGGAGTGGCTGACCATCGCCGCCGCCTCCGACTACGAGCCGGTCTTCGAGCGGGTGCGCGAGGTGCTGCTGCGCGTAGGGCGCATGAAGTACCTGCGCCCCCTCTACAAGGCCCTGGGCGCCACTCCCCGCACGCGGGCCCTCGCCCGCGAGGTGTACGCCGCCGCCTCGCCCGGCTACCACGAGCTGTCCCGCCGCGTCTCCGAGGCGGTGATGGACAAGTACGACGCGTAGCCCCAGCCGCCCGGAGCCAGCTTCATGAGCGACAACGAAGCCCCCTTGACCGCCGGCGACGATCACCTGCCGGACAACGCCTTTCGGGAGCTGGAGCCCGGCGAGAGCTACGTGCCCGTCGTCCCCGCGGGCAAGCTCGTGCCCGAGGTCACGGTTCGGTCGATCGTCCAGGGGGTCCTGTGGTCGATCGTGTTCTCGGCCGCGGCCACCTACCTCGCCCTGAAGCTCGGGCAGGGCATCGAGTCCGCCATCCCGATCTCGATCCTCGCCGTGGGCTTTTCGGCCCTCGTCGTCCACACCATGCACGCCCGGGCCTCGACCCTTCTCGAGAACGTCAACATCCTCGCCATCGGGGCCACCTCGGGCATCGTGGCCGGCGGGTCTGTCTTCACCATGCCCGCCATCTTCATCCTGGGGCTCGAGGGGCGGTCCTCCTTCTTCCAGATCTTCCTCGTGCCGCTCCTGGGGGCTCTCCTCGGCGTCTTCTTCCTCGCGCCCTTCCGGCGCTACTTCGTCCGGGACCTGCACGGGAAGCTGCCCTATCCCGAGGCTCGGGCCACCACCGAGATCCTCATGGCGGGCAAGCGGGGCGGGCGCAGCGCCTTCGTGCTGACCTACTCCGCCGCCCTGGCCGCGGTCTTCGACTTCGTGGGCCCGTCGATGCGGGGCTGGGCCGAGAACTTTTCCACCGGGGCCATCGGGTCTCTCCAGGCCTTCACCGACAAGTACAAGGCGGTCTTCACCCTCAATACCTCGGCCGCGGTCCTCGGGCTGGGCTACATCATGGGGCTCGACTACGCGTCGATCATCATGGCGGGGTCGATGGTGTCGTTCTTCGTTCTCGTCCCCCTGTTCGCCTACCTGGGCGAGTTCATCCAGGGGCCCATCACCGCGGGGATGCCGGCCCTGTCCGCAATGCCGGCGGAGGACATCTTCTTCGAGTACGTCCGGCCCATAGGCATCGGTGGGATCTTCGCCGCCGGGATCATCTCGATCCTCAAGATGTCCCCCATCATCCTCCAGGCCTCGCGGCAGGCGTTCGGCGAGATCGCTCGCCTCGTGCAGGGGGGCGGGCAGGCGACGAGCGAGGAGCGCACCGACCAGGCCCTGCCCATGTCCTTCAACCTCCTGGGCATCGCCGCTACCGGCCTGGCGGTCTTCCTCTACTTCCGCTTCTCGGTCCTGGTGGGGAACGAGAAGGCCACCGCCATCGCCTTCGCCGCCACCCTTCTCGCCCTGGTGATCGCCTTCCTGTTCGCCGCGGTCTCGGCCTGGGCCATCGCCATGATCTCCATCACCCCCATCTCGGGGATGACCCTGACCACGTTGATCGTGACCGCGGTGGCGCTCTCCGCCATGGGTCTCTCGGGAGAGGACGGGATGCTCCAGGTCCTCCTCATCGGCGGGGTGGTGTGCACCGCGCTCTCGATGAGCGGCTCCCTCGTCACCCAGTACAAGATCGGCTACTGGCTCGGGGCCACCCCCCGCCGGATCGAGATCTCCAACCTCCTCGCCTCGGTCATCGCCTCCGCCGCCACCACCGCGGTCATCCTCCTCCTGGCCCGCGTCTACGGCTTCTCGCCGGGGCCCGAGCACCCGACTCCCCTGGCCGCCCCCCAGCCCAACGCCATGGCTGCCGTCCTGCTCGGGGTGATGGGGACGGCGGGGGCGCCGTGGTTCCTCTACGGCCTGGGTGCGGTCTTCGCGGTGTCCGCTGAGCTCTGCGGGATCTCCGCGCTGGCCTTCGCCCTGGGCATGTACCTCCCCATGGAGCTCAACTCGCCCCTCGTGGTCGGAGCGCTCGTGGCCTGGCTGCTCAAGCGGTCCTCCCCCGACGCCACCGTGGCCAAGGCCCGGCACGACAAGGGGACCCTCATCGCCTCCGGCTTCATCGCCGGCGGAGCCCTCGTGGGAGTGTTCGCGGCGCTGCTGCGCTTCGTCGAGGACTCCATGGGATGGACTCTGGTGCCCGATCTGACCGAGGCCGCCTTCCTTGGGATGGGGGCCTGGCTCGGGCACTGGGGGAACTGGCTGGGCCTCGCCGTGTTCCTCGCGCTGGCGATGTACGTCTACTGGGACTCGCGCCGGGAGCGGGCGGACTAATCCCATCGAACCGCTAGAATGAGAGGCATGCTGGTCGACGTCGTCGAGGTTCGAGCCCTGAGTGGACACTGGCTGCACGTGCGCTTTGCGGACGGCGTCGAAGGGGAGATCGACCTCGACGGGATAGTCCACTGGGAGGGTGTGTTCGCACCTCTCGTGGAGCCGGAGCGCTTCGCCGAGGTCCGCGTCGATCCGGAGCTTGGGACCGTCGTCTGGCCCAACGGAGCGGACATCGACCCTGACGTCCTCTACGCTGCCGTGACCGGTCGGTCGATAGAGCTACCGAAGGCTGCTGCGCAGCGTTGACTTGCCTTCCTGGTGGAAGTTGGTCCCGCCTTCAACGGAAGTTCTCCACCAGCATCAGCTCGGAGGAGTCCGGGGGGGCCGCTCCCAGGAGGATCCACTCCTCGTCGGTCGAGACGTGCAACCCGCGGACCTCCATGGGCCTCTCGAAGCGGTGGATCTCGGAGGACCGTCCGGACTCGACGTCCAGGTACTCGACTCTCACAGCCGGAGCTCGCCCGCGCTCGTCGTTGACCGCGAAGTAGAGGCCGGTCCGGGCGACTGCGAAATTGTTCCAGTACATAGGTCCTGGTGTGACCTCGACCTCCGGACCACCGTCGACGGGAACGCGCCAGATCCCGCCACCGAAGACGGACTTCGCATAGTAGAGATGCCGGCCATCCCATGATTCGAGAGCGAGGTAGCCCCCTCCGCGCGTGACCTGTGTCGCCTCGCCTCCCTCGGCGGGCACCTTCCAGATCTGCAGGTCGCCGGACCGATCCGACTTGAAGTAGATCCACCGTCCGTCCCGCGACCACGTTCCCGTCCCGTCCCAGGACCGCTCCCGGGTCAGCCGACGAGGAACACCGCCGTCGGCGTCCGTCACGTAGAGACACCGAGGGCCTTGACGTAGAGGTCCAACTTTCCACCGTCTGAACCGTCCCAGGCGTAGGCCACCCTCTCCCCATCCGGGGAGAGGCGGGGACTCTCTTTCCAGCCTCCGTCGGTGGTGAAGGGCACGATCCTCACCGGAGCGGCGAGTTCCCTGGACGATCTCTTCGACAGCAGCCAGGCGGTGGCGGCGGCCAGCACGAGCACCACGGCCAGCGCTCCGAGGGCGACGCGGAAGAGTACTTCGCGACGAGGTCGCTCCCGCCGGGCCACCGAATGCGCCCGGGAGGCCCCGGAGGTCGTGTCGCGTCGGAGCCGCTTCAGCTCGGCCATCAGATCCCGTGCCGACTGGTAGCGCAGGTCTGGGTCCTTCTCCAGGCACCGATTGATGACCCTCTGCAGCTCCTCCGGGAGCTCTGGATTCAGCCGGACCGGCGAGGTCGGGGTCTTGTTGATGATCTCGTTGAAGACTGCGACCGACGTCGCTCCCCGGAAGGGCAGCGCCCGCGTCGCCATCTCGTACAGCATCACTCCAGGGAGAACAGATCCGTGCGGGCGTCCAGTACCTTCCCCAGCGCTTGCTCTGGTGACATGTAGGCCACCGTTCCGACCGCCGTGCCGGGGCTGGTCAGGTGCTCTTCGCGCGCCTCGGTGGGAGCTTCGGTCTCCAGCTCGCCCTGGGCTTCCGCTACCTTCGCCAGCCCGAAATCCAGCACCTTGGCATCACCCCGCTCGGTGAGGAAGACGTTGGCGGGCTTGACGTCGCGGTGGACGATCCCCTTGCCGTGCGCCGCGTCCAGAGCATCCGCCACCTGGAGACCCAGTTCGAGGATCTCCTCGTTGCTGAAGCTCCCGGAGGCGATGCGCTTGCTTGAGACTTCGGCCCTCGAGGCGCTCCATCACGATGAAAGGCTGCCCCTCGTGCTCGCCGATGTCGTGGATGGTGCAGATGTGGGGGTGGTTCAGGGCCGAGGCGGATCGTTCCTCGCGCTCGAATCGCTCTCGGGCCCCCGGTTCGTCGAATCGCCCTTCGGGGAGGAACTTCAACGCCACCGGGCGGCGCAGCCGCGTGTCCTCGGCCGCGTAGACAACCCCCATGCCTCCACCGCCCAGTTTCTCACCGACACGGTGGTGCGAAACCGTCTGGCCGGTCACGCGCTCTGGCCTTCACCACCGGGATTCTGGCTGCCCGCTGTGGCGGCCAAATGGTACACCTCGCCAGTCCTCGACGGGGAGATGGCGAGGTGGCCGTTTCCGGCCATCCTTCGTGTATTCAGCGAAATGGCCGGAACGAGGGAAGCCGGATGGCCCTCAGACGACCGATCTTCTCCATGACGCGGCGGGAATCAGGCCCGAACGCGTGGACGGAGAAAGGGAGGACGTCATGCAGGGAGTTGCTGAGGTCGCGGGTTGGATCGGGCTGGGGAGCTTGCCGGCGTTCATCGCCTGGGACCTCGTGAAGCCGAGCCGTCGGGTCGAAACGCCGCGGTTCTGGCGTCTCCGGGCCGGGGTCGTGACCGTGGTGACCTTCTACGTAGCGCTCTACGCAGGCGAGGCGTGGGGCAGCGTCCTCGGCGAGCGATCCCTGGTGAACGGCGCGGCCCTCGGAACCTGGGGAGGGGCGGCGGCGGGCATCCTTCTCTATGAGCTGGCCCACTACTGGTACCACCGGGCGGCGCACAGACTGGACTGGCTCTGGCGGTCGGCCCACCAGATGCACCACAGCGCGGAGAGCGTCGAGGCGATCGGCGCCAACTATCTCCACCCGGTCGACACCGTGATGTTCACGACGTGGGCGGTGCTCGCGTTCTTCCCGGTCCTCGGTCTCAACCCCGAGGCGGGGGCGGTCGCGGCGGCCTTTCTGGCCTTCAACGCGGCGTTCCAGCACGCGAACATCCGCACGCCGCGCTGGCTGGGCTACATCATCCAGAGACCGGAGAGCCACGGAATCCACCATGAGCGTGGCGTGCACGCCTACAACTACTCGGACCTTCCGCTCTGGGACATCGTCTTCGGCACCTTCCGCAATCCCGCGACCTGGCAGGGCGAGGCCGGCTTCTACGACGGCGCCTCCTCCCGGATCGGCGAGATGCTCATCGGGCGCGACGTCTCCGAGCCCCCGGTGGGGGCGTTGAAGAACACCGGGCTTCCGGCCCTGCCCCGTGCTGCCTAGGAAGCTCGACCCGCGAACGGCGCCCGGTCGTCAAGCGATGGCCGGGCGCTGCTTCTGCGACTCGAAGCGACCGGGCCTGGGAGTCCTGCATCACCATCTGCAAGCAGTGGGCTTGGAAGCCCGACGACGAGATGAAGACAGTCGAGGAATGCATGCGGACCCTCGCCTCGTGCGCTGGTGGCGACGGGAACCTTCTCCTCAACGTCGGGCCCATGCCGAGCGGAGAGATCGAGCCGCGCCAGGTGGCCCGCCTCCGCGAGATCGGCGGGTGGCTCGAACAGAACGGCGACGGCGTCTACGGGACCGGGGGCGGTCCCTTCAGGCCCGGGGAGTGGGGGGCGAGCACGCGGCGGGGGCGCCGCGTCTTCCTCCACGTCTTCGAGGTCGACGGCGACGGCTGGCTGCACCTGCCGCCTCTCGCCCGCAAGGTGGAGGGGGCGCGGGTTCTCGGGGGGGACGAGGCCGAGTGGCGGCAGGGGAGGGACGGGTTGCACGTCTGTGTCCCCGCCGGCGACCGAAGCTCCGCCGTGCCGGTCGTGGCCCTCGATCTCGACGGGCCCACCGCGACCCTGGCCGCGGTCTGATTGCACGAGGACCCCGTCTCGGCACATGCTGTGGGTATGCCGAGGCGGGTCTTTTCCCTCTCCGCGCTCGTCGCCCTTGTGGCAGCCATGGCCGGCGCCCAGGAGCCGGCCCAACCCCCCGTCTTCGGCGTCCAGCTCGACATCGTCCGCCTCGACGTGGTCGTCCTCGACGACGACGGGAGGCCGGTGACCGGTCTCACCGCCGATGACTTCACCATCGACGAGAACGGGCAGGCTCGCGAGGTGGTGAGCTTCGAGGCGGTGGTCGTACAGCCCCGACCCACCGCCACCGAGGACCAGTCCCGGATCAGCGCCAACCGGCTGCGCTCGCCGGCCGAAGGGCGCTCGATCGTCTTCCTCTTCGACGACATCCACGTCACCCCGGTGGCGGCGGAGTTCGTGCGCAAGTCCCTGGTCCGGTTCATCCAGGAGGATCTGAACGACGGCGACTGGCTCACGATCCTGTCGCCGGGCCAGTCGCTGCGGTGGATGGGGCGGACGGCGTGGGAGCACGAGCAGATGGTGCCGTTCGTCGCTCGTCTGCAGGGGCAGCTCGTGCGGGACCCGACCGGGACCGGGATCTCGGACTGGGAGGCGGTGCGCATCAGCGAGTACGGGATCAGCGGTCTCGGCCGTCCGGGTCTGTCCGACATGGCCGGAGGTTCCGCCTCCTCGGCCGGCGCCCCGGCGGGCGCGGGCCCTCCCCCGGGAGCCCCGGCCGGCACCGACACCCGCGCCTTGACCCAGGCCCGGGACGAGTCGGTGATGGGCGTGGGCAAGGCAGACGTGAGCTTCGTCAGCGAGGAGGTCTCCGCCGCCGCGAAGCGGCGGATCGAGGCCTCGCTGAGCGGCCTCCGGCAGGCGCTCGAGTCACTGGTCGGGGTCCGCGGGCACAAGTCGCTGATCATGGTCTCCGAGGGCTTCGTCCTGCTGCCGAAGATGCGCGGCTACCTGGAGCTGGTCGACCTCGCCCGCCGCGCCAACGTGGCCATCCACTTCCTCGACCCGCGGACCCTGGAGAGCGGCTTTGGAGCCGAGGCGTCGGGGGCGGGTCCCGCCGGACCCACCGGGACCCTGCGGATGCTGGACTCCATCGGGACCGAAGACGTGGCCGCCGCGACCGGGGGGCGGGCGCTCGTCAGCAACGACCCACTGAAGGGCTTGCAGCAGGTCGCCCGTGAGGCTCAGGCGTACTACCTCGTCGGCTTCCAGCCCGAGCGTCCCGAGACCGGGCTGCAGGAGGTGCGGGTCCGGGTCGCCCGCGACGACCTCACGGTCCGCAGCCGCACCCGCTACGTGGCGGGGGCCGGAGCCGAGGAGGAGACACCGACCGAGAAGGAGCAACGCAGGGCCGCGCTGCGCTCCATCGCCGAGACCTCCGACCTGCCCCTCCGGGTCGCTACTCTCTTCTTCGAGGACAACGGCAAGGGCAAGGTCACCACGATGTATGCCACCGAGATCCGCTATCCCCCTGACACCGAGGGGAAGCGCAAGGTGAAGACCATCGCCGAGGCCTGGCCCCGCGACGGGGGCAAGCCCCTGCGCGACGAGTTCGATGAGACGGTGAAGGTGGCCTCGGGGCTGCCCACGATCCTGTCCCGTCACTGGCACATGCCCCCCGGGGTCTGGCAGGTCCGCATCCTGGTCGAAGACGAGGAGACGGGGCGCGTCGGGACCGCGCTGCACACCTTCGAGGTGCCGTCTCCCGAGGACTTCCGGTTTTCGACGCCGATCCTGACCAACGACCTGGAGGAGGTGGACGGCGCGAACCGGCCACGGGTGGTCCTCAACCGCACCTATCGCGCGGGGCAGATCCTGTACTGCCAGGTCCAGGTCCACGGGGCCGCCGACGACCCGAAAGACAAGCTGCCCCACGTCGTCTCGGGCTACGAGCTGTACAAGGGCGAGACGCTCGTTCGAGCCTCACCGCCCACGCGGATCCGTCCCGAGTGGGACGGACGTCTCTCGCGGCTGATGGGCCTCTCTCTCGAGGGGGCGGAGACCGGCAACTACACCCTGGTGCTCAGCGCCGAGGACGAGCTCACCGGAAAGACGCTCACGGTGACCGAGCCGTTCACCGTGCTTCCCTGACACGGCCGCGGCGCCCCGGCCACGCAACTGCGATACACTCCCGCCCGGCGGTCCGGAGCCCGGACCCGGGCCAAGGGAGGAGTCCCCATGAAGCGCAGCGCCTTCGCCGTCTGGCTGGTGTTCCTCATCTTCTTCGTCATCTCGCTGGTCACGAATATCCTCGGGTCGATCATCCCGAACATCATCGAGGACTTCGGACTCAGCCTGTTCGTGGGGAGCCTGGTCACGTTCTCCTTCTTCATCGCCTACGGCGTGATGTCGATCCCCGCGGGGGTGCTTCTCGAGCGATTCCGCGAGAAGCCGGTCCTCGTCGCGTCCTTCATCCTCGCCTTTGTGGGCTCCCTCGCCTTCGCGACCTCGCCGCGCTTCGGGGTGATGCTTCCCTCTCTCTTCCTCATCGGCGCCGCCTTCGCCATGCTCCAGGTGGCGATCAACCCCCTCCTGCGGGTGGCCGGCGGTGAGGAGAACTTCGCCTTCAACTCCGCGGCGGCTCAGGGCATCTTCGGGCTGGCCTCGTTCCTGAGCCCCTGGCTGTACGCGTACCTGGTCCAGGGCCTCCAGGCCGACGAGCCGGCCAACGGATTGATCGCAGCCCTGTCCCGGGTCGTGCCGGAGTCGCTCCCGTGGGTGTCGCTCTACTGGGTGTTCGCTGCCATCTGCCTCGCGATGCTCCTGGTGGTGGCCCTCGCCCGTCTGCCGGAGGTCGTGCTCCAGGAGGACGAGCGGGCCGGGGCGGTGGTGACCTACCGGGAGCTCATCCGCAGGCCCGTGGTCTGGCTCTTCTTCCTCGGGATCTTCGTGTACGTGGGGACGGAGCAGGGCGTGGCGACCTGGATCTCGAAGTTCCTCGAGACCTACCACGGCTACGAGCCGGTGGCCGAGGGCAAGACGGCGGTCTCGCTCTTCTGGGGACTCATGACCGCGGGCTGCTTCCTGGGTCTCGTCCTCCTCAAGCTCTTCGACAGCCGGCGCGTCCTCGTCGGCTTCGCGGCGGCGGCCATGCTGGCGCTTGCCCTGGCGCTCTTCGGTCCGGCCCAGGTGTCGCTGTGGGCCTTCCCGACGATCGGCTTCTGTATCTCGGTGATGTGGCCGATCATCTTCTCGCTGGCCCTGAACTCCGTGGACCGGCACCACGGGGCGTTCTCCGGGATCCTCGTCACCGGGATCGTGGGGGGCGCGCTCCTGCCCCCGGTGGTCGGGGCCCTCGGCGATCTTCTCGGCCTGCGGTACGGCATGATGGTCCTGTTCGTGACCCTGGGCTACATCCTCTCGATTGGCCTCTGGGCAAAACCGCTCATCACCAACGCCACCATCGGCGGCGCGAAGAAGGCCACGAGCTGACCCTGGAGGCGGCGACCGGGCGGACAACGGGTCGATCTCCCCCGGGCCTCCTCTGCACTTGCGTTCGCCCGACCCGCACGGGGAGAATGCCCCATCGATCCAGCCGTGCCCAAGCTGGCCAAGGGAGCGAGCCGATGAAGAGCCGCGCGTGGGTTGTCGTGACGGGTCTCGGGATCCTGTTCCTGGGGATTGGCCTGGCGGCGCCCGGATGGGCCGAGACCCGCAGGATCGCCCCCAATCCCGGGTACGAGGCCGGGGCCCTCCATCGGTTCTGGCTCGGCACGGGCTACCGGGACCTCTGGACAACCCCGATCGAGCTCGAGGTGCTGGACCTCGAGAAAGAGGCCGGAGGGTTGACCGTCTTCCGTCAGGTGGGGGGGATGCAGACGCCCGGCCTGGCGTTCACGGGGGCGGACGGCCGGTCTTACACCTTCCGCTGGATCGACAAGGACCCCTCGCGCCTCCTTCCGGAGGAGTGGCGCCAGACGGTCGTGGCGGAGTATGTCAAGGACCAGACCGCCGCCAGCCACCCCGGAAACTGGCCAGTGCTGATGGGGCTGGCCGAAGCGATCGGCATCGTCCCGTTCACGCCCCAGCGGCTGATGGTCATGCCGGACGACCCCGCCCTCGGCGAGCACCGGGAGCTGTTCGCCGGATCGGTCGGGAGCTTCGGCGAGTACCCCATGCCCGCTCACGACGGTGTCCCCGGCTTCATGGGCGCCACGGAGATCATTTCGAGCAAGGAGCTGTGGGACCGCTGGCGCGAAAGCCCGAAGAACCGCATCGACAGCCAGGTCTTCGTCCGCGAGCGGATCGTGAACCTGTGGACTGGCAACTGGGACCGCCACCGAAGCCAGTGGCGGTGGGCCTGGGTACCGGACCGGGGGCTCTGGGTGCCCATCCCCGAGGATCCCGACCAGGCCTTCTCCGACTACGGCGGCCTGCTCATCAGCGTGGCGCGCTGGACGGTACCGATCCTCCTGAAGTTCGGAGACGAGATCTCGGGGATGGAAGGGGCGGTCCACAACGGCGCGGACGTCGACCGGTGGCTTCTCAGCGACCTCGGCCGGGACGACTTCGCGAAGGCGGCGCAGCACGTTCAGTCACTCCTGACCGACGAGGTCATCGACGCTGCCGTCAGGAGGCTGCCTCCAGAGTGGTACGCGCTGAACGGTGAGCTTCTGGCCCACCGCTTGAAGAGCCGTCGCGACGACATCCCGGAGGCGACGGCGCGCTACTACGACTTCCTCGCCGGCGAGGTCAACGTCCACGCCACGAACGCGGACGAAGTGGCCCGGATCCGCCGATTCGACGACGGCGCGGTGGAGGTGACGGTGGCCCCGGACGGCGCGAGTGCCGAGCCCTACTTCCGGCGCCGATTCCACCCGGAGGAGACCAAGAGCGTACGCGTCTATCTCCACGGCGGGAACGATCGGGTCCTATCGGAGGGACCGGCGACCGGCCGGATCACGGTGCAGGTTCTCGGCGGCACCGGCGACGACACCCTCGACGACTCGCGGAGTGGCAAGACGCGTTTCGACGATTTCGAGGGCACCAACGAGGTCCGGAAGGGCCCGGGCACGAAGGTCGACGAACGTCCGTGGAAGAACCCGCGACCGGACGAGAACGCCCCCTGGTTCGAGCCCCGGGACTACAACCGGGTCTGGCTGGGGAACGCGCTCCTGTGGTGGGAGCCCGACCTCGGCATCTACGCCGGGGGCGGGATCACTCGTCGGTCATACGGCTTCCGGAAGTACCCCTTCGCCAACGCGCACCATCTGTCCTTCGGCTACGCCACCAAACGGAAGGCCTTCCGCTTCGAGTACCACGGCTCGTTTCGGCGCAAGAACTCCAACCTCTTCGCCGAGGTGCGGGGCCTGGCCTCGGGAATCGACCGCCTGCACTTCTTCGGCTTCGGAAACGAGACCCCGGACATCGGGGACCGGAACATCTACTCGGTCAACCAGACGCTCTACCGGATCACCCCGACGGTCAACTGGTCGTCGGGCAAGGAGTTCGAGATCCTCGTCGGGGTGGGTGTGCAGTTCTCGCAGGAGAAGGACGAGAACTCCCTCATCGACCTGTTGCGGCCCTACGGGTGGGGAGACTTCGGGCAGCTCAACCTGGTGACCGCCCTGGAGTGGGACAGCCGTGGCCGCAAGGCGGGCGGAATGCAGGCCATGATGACGGGCGAGACGCAGCTCGAAGACGGGGGCGCGAGGAGGCGCTACACCGGCCTGCGGGTCGTGGGGGGGGGCCAGTACTCCCCGGGGGTCTGGGACCTCGAGGAGCCGTTCGGCGGGGTCCAGGGCAGCGTCTCGGGCTACCTCGGGCTGGGGCCGACGGAGCGAGTCGTGCTCGCGGCGCGGGTGGGCGGCCGGCAGACCATCGGGGACTACCCGTGGTACGCGGCGGCCTTCATCGGTGGCGCCGACAACAACCGCGGCTATCGGGAGCAGCGCTTCGCGGGTGACCGGTCTCTGTACGGGAACCTCGAGGTTCGGCTGCGGGCCATCGACAGGATGCCGGTGTTCCCGGGTCGGCTCTGGCTGGTCGCCCTGGGGGACGTCGGCCGGGTGTGGCTGGAGGGCGAGGACTCGGACGACTGGCACCCGTCCTACGGCGGCGGGATCGCCTTCGAGGTGGCGGGGGCACCGGTGACGTTCTGGGGCGGCGCGGTGAAGGGGGAAGGGACGGAGGGCCTCCGCTGGTACTTCGGCTCGGGCTTCGGCTTCTGACCCGGGCTCTTCGGCGGAGGTCGGGCCGGGGTGACGGAAGGCTCAGACGTCGTGGCGCTGAAACCCCTCGAGGCTCCACTGCCCGATCCGGGATCTCAGGGCGTGGTCGGTGAAGTCGAGGGTCAGGGGGGTGACGGCGACCCTCCCCTCGCGCAGG
Source organism: Acidobacteriota bacterium (assembly GCA_022340585.1). GTDB lineage: Bacteria > Acidobacteriota > Vicinamibacteria > Fen-336 > Fen-336 > JAJDNS01. The sequence continues at coordinate 15,651 of JAJDNS010000191.1, read as the reverse complement.
ACCGCGTTGCAGTCGCTGCCCGGGATGTCCTCGTGCTGGTACTCGTTGCCCCCGATCCAGTAGTACTTGCGCCCGCGGGGATCGGTCTTCTCCACGACTCCCCCCCCGTAGGAGTGCTTGCCCTGCCGTGACACCACGTAGCCGTCCGGCTCGCCCGGTGGGACGTTGACGTTGAGCAGCATGTTCCGGGGGAGGGGCTCGGCGAGGGCGGACGCGACGAGGGCGCGGGAGAACCTTGCGGCGGGTCCGAACTCGAACTCCTGGCGCGAGGCGAGGCTGACAGCGATGGAGGGAACCCCGATGATCGCCGCCTCCATGGCCGCGGCCACGGTGCCCGAGTAGATCACGTCGTCGGCGAGGTTCGGACCGTGGTTGATGCCGGAGACCACGATCTTCGGTGGCCGGTCCTGCAGGACGTGGTTGACCCCGAGCCAGGTGGAATCGGTGGGGGTGCCGTCCACCGCATACCAGCGGGGACGGATCTCACGCATGCGCAGGGGGCGGGTGAGGGAGATCGAGTGGGAGGTCGCACTCTGCTCGGACTCCGGGGCCACCACCCACACCTCCGCCAGGTCCTCGAGGACCTCCACGAGGGCGGCGAGCCCCTCGGCTCGATAGCCGTCGTCGTTGGACACCAGGATTCTCGGGTGCTCGGGCATCTGCTGATTCTACGGGATGGCCAGGAGGAACCGCCTGAGATGCGGGGACTCAGCTCCGTTGCCCCGGGTCCGGGAGGCGGAGACAATGGGCGCACGCCCATGAGAGATCCCGCCGACCGCATCGCCGATCCCCTGCAGAACGGCCGCGCCGCTCTCAACCGCGGGGCCTGGGACGAGGCCCGCCAGGCGTTCGAGGCGGTGTGCGAGACGTCCGAGACACCGGAGGCCCTGGAGGGCCTGGGCTGGGCGCTGTTCTGGCTCGACCGGACCGAAGAGGCCCTGGAGATCCGGGAGCGGGCCTTCCGCCGCTACCGCGAGGCCGGCGACGGCCGCGCCGCCGCCCGCCTTGCCTACGGCCTCGCCGTCGACTGCATCGACCTGCGGGGCGAGGCGCCCGCGTCGGGCTGGCTGGAGCGGGCCCGGCGCCTGCTCGAGGGGATCGAGCCGGGACCGGAGCACGGGTGGCTCGCCCTGTGGGAGGGTCACTTCGCCCTGATGTACCGGCGCGACACCGTCGCGGCGCGCGAGCGAGGGAAGGTGGCCCTTGGGATCGGCCGCGAGCAGGGGCTGCTGGACCTGGAGATGCTGGCCCTGGCCCTTGAGGGGCTGATCCTCGTGGCCGAGGGAGAGGTCGAGGCGGGGATGCGCCGCCTCGACGAGGCCACGGCCGCGGCGCTGGCCGGGGAGATGGCGGCCCTGGACGCGGTGGGGGCGACCTGCTGCTTCCTGGTCCATGCCTGCGAGCGTGTCCGCGACTACGACCGGGCCGCCCAGTGGGGCGAGCGCGTCGACCGCTTCGCCCGAGAGTGGGGCATCGCGCCTTCTCTGACCGTGTGCCGCACCCAGCACGCGGCCATGCTCATCGGTCAGGGGGAGTGGGTGCGGGCCGAAGAGGAGCTGCAGCAGGCGATCGAGCGACTCTCGGCGAGCCGCCCCCTCCTCGTGGTCGACGGAGTCGAGCAGCTGGCCGAGCTGCGTCGGAGACAGGGACGGTGGGACGAGGCCGAGGAGCTGTTCGCCCGGGTCGAGAGCCGCTCGCTCTCCCTCCTCGGGCGGGGGGCCATCGCTCACGACCGGGGCGAGGCCGCTACGGCGGCGGACTACCTCGAGCGGTTTCTACGTCGCACCCCGCCCGACAACTGGAACGGGCGCGCCAGCGCCCTCGAGCTCCTGGTGCGGTCTCGACTGGCCCTCGGCCAGCGCGAGGAGGCCGAGACCGCAGCCTCCCACCTCCGCGGACTGCTGGGGCGCGTCGACACCCCCACGATCCGGGCCACCACCCGTCAGGTCGAGGGGATCCTCCTGGGCGTCGACGGGGCGTGTGAGGAGGCCCGGCGCTGCCTGGAGGATGCGGTCGACCTCTTCCTGCAATCCCAGGCGCCCTTCGAGGCGGCCCGGGCGCGACTCGACCTCGCCCGTTGTCTGGCCGGGATCGACCGCCCCGGGCCGGCTCGGCAGGAGGCCCGCTCCGCTCTCGAGTGCTTCCAGAAGCTCGGCGCGGCCCGGGAGGCCTTCCGGGCCGAGGAGTCCCTCAAGCAGCTCGCCGGGGACGCCCCGGCCGCGGCGGCCCCCACCACCCCGCCCACCGATCACCCCCTGACCTCACGCGAGCTCGAGGTGCTGCGGCTGGTCGCCCAGGGGCTCGGGGACAAGGAAATCGCCGACCGCCTCAACCTCAGCGGTCACACCGTCCACCGTCACATCTCCAACATCCGGACCAAGCTGGGCCTGCCGTCCCGTTCCGCCGCGGTGGCGTGGGCGGCCCAGAAGGGGCTTCTCTAGGGTCCGCTCCAGGATCGGCTAGACTGGCGCCGGAAGCCGGCCCGGCCGGGCCGGCGTCGATGGGGTCACCCACGCGAGGCCCAACGTCTCCGAGGCGGTCACGTGGCCGTCGCGCATGCTCGGGTTCCTCCCGGGCTGTGAGGTGCAGAGGTGGGCGATATGGTGTGGCGGATTGAGCGGGGTGGCCCCCGGCGGCGGCGACTGGCGGCACGTGCCCTGGTGGCCGCAGCTGTCGGCATGGGAATCTTCGGAGCGGCCAGCACTGGCCAGGCCGGTGAGCTGCCCCGTCTCGTCGAGAATGCCGGGCGGCACGCCCTGCTGGTGGACGGTGAGCCGTTCTTGATGCTCGTGGCGCAGGCCAACAACTCCAGCAACTACGTGGCTGCCCTGCCGAAGGTCTGGCCCGCCGTCGAGTTCCTGCACGCCAACACCCTCCAGATGCCCATCGCCTGGGAGCAGATCGAGCCCGAGGAAGGGCGATTCGACTTCTCGTTCGTCGACGCCCTCCTGGGACAGGCCCGTGAGCGGAACGTGCGATTGATCCTGCTGTGGTTCGCCACCTGGAAGAACAGCTCGCCCAAGTACGCGCCCGCGTGGGTGCAGGGAGACAACCGGCGCTTCCCCCGTGTGGTCACGAAGGAGGGCGCCCTGCGGGACTCGCTGTCGCCCGTGTTCCAGGAGACGCTCGACGCGGACCGCAAGGCATTCGTGGCCCTCATGGAGCACTTGAAGCGAGTCGACTCCGAGCACACCGTCATCATGCTGCAGCCGGAGAACGAGACCGGGACCTACGGCAGCGTGCGGGATTACTCCCTGGAGGCGGAGCGGCTGTTCGGGGGGGCGGTTCCCAGCCTCCTCGTGAAGGCCCTTGGACGCGGGCCCGGGACATGGGCCGAGGTGTTCGGCAAGGACGCGGACGAGTTCTTCCACGCGTGGCACATCGGTCGATACGTCGACCAGGTCGCGGCGGCGGGGAAGGCCGTGAAGCCCCTGCCCATGTACGTCAACGCGGCTTTGCGCGATCCCATCAACCCCCAGGACCCGAACACGTACGCGTCAGGGGGCCCGACCCACAACGTGCTCGACGTGTGGAAGGCGGCGGCGCCGTCCATTGATCTCATCGCCCCTGACATCTACATGCCAGACCACGAGCGGGTCACGGCCGTCCTCGATCACTACGGGAGGCCGGACAATGCCCTCTTCGTGGCGGAGATCGGGAACGATCTGCCGTACGCTCGCTATCTGTTCCCCGTGCTGGGCCGAGGCGGCATCGGCTTCGCGCCGTTCGGCGTCGACTACACTGGCTACTCGAACCATCCTCTCGGTGCCAAGGTGGTGACCGAAGAGACGCTGGAGCCCTTCGCGCAGAACTTCCGCGTCCTCGCCCCCATGGCGCGCATCTGGGCCCGGCTGGCTCGTGAAGGAGAGACGTGGGGCGTCGCCCGACCGGAGGACGGGGCAAGGCAGGAGATCGATCTCGGGGACTGGAGGGCGACGGTCGAGTACGGGCAGTGGCAGTTCGGGATGGAGCAGTGGTTCCCCGATTCCGACAGGCCCGCGATGGCCGACGAACCGGTGGGCGGCGCCGCGATCGCGCGGTTGGGTCCGGAGGAGTACCTCGTCGTCGGGCGCCACGCGCGGGTGACGTTCACCCGCTCCGCTGCCGAGGACGGCAGGCACGGGTTTCTGGCGCGAGTGGAGGAGGGGCACTACGAGGAGGAGCGCTGGGTGTTCGAACGGGTGTGGAACGGAGATCAGGTCGACTATGGCCTCAACTTCACGGCGCTGCCCCAGGTGCTGCGCGTGAGCCTCGGGACGTACTGACGTCGCCCGCGGATCCCGCGAGTCTCACACGAACGGAGCGTAGTCGATCCGCTCCACGTCGATGGCGCCGGACCGGACCTCCACGAAGGGCTCTCCCGCGCGCACCCCGACGGTCCCGTAGCCGGTGGCGGTGGCGAGGAAGCTTCGGAAATCCCCCGTGATCCGGGGCTCGACATGGAGCACCCGGTCGACGGCGTCGTAGCGAACCCCGGTCAGGCCCTGGAGCAGCCCGTACGAGGCCATGGCCCGGGCGTACCAGTGGCCGCACTCGTACTCGTCGAAGGGGTTGCGGATCCGGCCGTCGTAGCGGTCTCGGCACGCACGCACGATCTCAAGTCCCTCCTCGACGTGCCCGAGCAGCATCAGGTGCGAGGCCACCTGGTACTCGATCCCGGTCCAGACCTCGTTGGAGTAGACGAACGGGAGCGTGAGGGCCCCTCCCCGGGGCCACGAGCACAGGAGCAGGCCGCCCTCCGCCCCACAGGCGAAGGTGGGGCGCTGGGGGTTGGCGTGGTCCGAGAGATCACGCCGTAGGTTGTGGCGGTGCACCGCACGCAGGTGGCTGGCGACCTTCTCGTCGTCGAGGATCGGACCCACGCCGCACACCGCCGCCATCCAGGCACCGAGGACGCCGTCAGACAGGCAGCCCTCGCCGTACTGGTACTTGGGCCCCTCCTTCTCGAGGAGCTCCCGCGCCTCGGCCGAGTACCGGCCGACCATGCTCTCGGTGTCTTCCGGGCGTCCGGCGTCGAGACCCTTCCACTGGATCCTCTGGATGAAGTACTCCCCGTTCCAGAGCTCCGACTCCATCCGGTGCCGCCCCTTCTCGTACAGCTCTCTGTAGAGAGGCGCCGAATCCCCGAGGGCCTCGCCCATGAGCACCGCGGCCCGCAGGGCTCCCAGGTAGAAGCTCGTGCACATCCCGTCCGGGCCCCAGAACTCGATGTCGTAGGTGTTGTGGTGGGGCTCCTCCAGCGCTCCGGTGTGCCGAGGATCCCAGGTGGCGGCGCAGTAGTCGAGGCTGCCCTTGACCTGGGGCCAGAGACCGCGCAGCCAGGCGGTGTCTCCCGAGAGGCGCCAGTCGCGGTGGACCTTCATGATGCCGCCGAGCTGGCCGTCGGCAGCGGCGTGGAAGTCGTGCTCCGGAGGCCGGATCGGCAGCGGTGTCCGGAAGGTCTGATGGCCACGAGCGTCCTGAGAGACCTGGAACTCGGTCTCGCGCAGCGTCCGCTCCAGGAACGGGAACAGGTGGGGAATCGCCTGTGCGTAGTTCCAGACGTGAGTGCACGACCCGTGGCAGCAGCCCCAGCTGCTCCCGCAGCCCTCCCAGCTCCAGAGCCGGCCGTCGGCCTGGCGCATCACGGTGGGGGACTTGAGAATCGTGAGGTTGGCGGCCACCGCCTCCACGGTCTCGGCGGGCAGGGTCGTGTCGTAGAGGCAGTCCGAGAACCGGGCGGTCCTCTCGCGCAGCTCGGCGTAGTGGGAGCGCCAGTGGTCGGCCAGCTCGACGATTCCGGCGAAGCGCTCCGCGTACCAGGGCCGGTAGCGGGCCTTGTCGGGGTCGGGCTCGCGGTTCCCGTTGATGCGCAGGGGGCTCTCGCCCACGTACCACGAGAGCTGCACGACGACGGTCTGCTCCTCGCCCGGCGCCAACGTCACCGGGACGAACAGGCTCGCCCCCGGTGCCGGGCTCCCCTCGGAGATCGGGGCGCGGTCGAAGCAGGCCCCCTCCTCGACGTCCCTCCAGGCCAGGGTGAGGGCGTCGAACCAGCCCCCTCGGAACCAGGCGTGGTTGACCCGGACGCCCTCGTGGTCCACCCGCGCGCACAGGCTGGCCTCCTCCCAGGGCGCCTCCTCGCCGGGCCCGGCCCAGAGGACGAAGCCCCCGGGGACCGAACGGACCCCCTGGTCACCCTTCTCTTTCGCGAGGAAGTTGCGGGCGTTGAAGGAGAGCACACAGTCCAGGGAGTGGCGGGCGGGGTTCTTGAGGCGGTACTCGAGACCGAGAACGGGGAGGCTCGAGGCGTCGGCGTCGCCGGCCTCGAACGGGCTCCAGCCCGTGAGCTCGGCCTGCACCGGCACCTTCTCGTCTTCGAGCGTCACCGTTCCGAACGGGTAGCGGGCCAGGAAGCGCGCCCTGGCGAATCGGGGCAAGCCGTAGCTCCGCTCTCCGAGGCCGTTTCCCGAGGCCTCGAGACCGAAGAGCTTGAAGCCCGGGACCGGTCCCTCGAGCACGCGGGCGACGTTGCTCTGACCCTTGACGCACACTGCCGCGAAGAGGCAGGGCTCATTGAAGATGTCGGGCTGGTGGCGCAGCGACACGTGGGAGAAGGCCCCGGTGCCCTCCAGGCAGATCATTCCCGCGCCCATCCCGCCCATCGGGAAGGCGACGCGGCGCAGCGTCTCCCCTTCGTAGGGGCCGTTGTAGGGCCGGGGTGTGCTCTCGAGCGCGACCTCCTCTCCAGCAGGGGAGGGGTCGGCGCCGGCGGCCCGGGCGCCGCCGAGCGCTCCCACCGTTGCCGCCGACCCGGCCAGGAAATCGCGACGCCTCACCGAGCCCGGCTTGTCATTCCTGTTGGGCATGACGTCTCCTCCTCAGCCTATTCGTCTCCTGGCGTGCGCGCCTGGATCTTCGTAACATCCCTCAGGAAGTCCATGGCCCGGGACTCAGCGTCCCGGGCCTCGGCCAGAAGCCCAACGGCCTCATCGATCTTGTGAGCGGCAGTGACGGGGCCCTGCTCGTCGTGACCGAACGGGAAGACCTCGCCGAGGCGTCCCATGGCCTCGGCGGCCTCACGGTAGGCCTCAGTGGCTTGCCGCAGCAGGTCGGCGGCCAGGGGCCGGCGGGTCGACATTCGCTCCAGGAACTTCTGGGCAAGACGGCGGCCTTCGGCGTAGCAGGCCGCGTTGTAGCCACAGCCGAAACGCCCGGCGCGCTTCGACTCCAGGGCCTCGATCCAGGCGTCGTACCCGTCGGCCCCGAAGCGGTACTGACCGTACGCCGGTCTCGACCAGAGCCGGAGCGCCTCGAGGACGCCCTCCAGGTCGCGCTGCAGCTCCCCGTACTCCGCCGCAGCAGGGAACCCCAGCGCGTAGATCCCGCCCGGCGTCACCGTCTCGTCGTAGCGGATGGACGGCTGCTCCTGGTGAAGCACTTCCTTGAAGGTCTTCACCTCGTAGGATTCGTCCTCGAGGCCGACGACCACTCCGAACTCCGGCACGTAGGTGCCCCAGAGGACGCACGGTCGCCCGCCCTCGATCTCGCTGCGGACCAGCTCGAGCGCGGCCCGACAGGACTCCTCGCGGGCTCGACCCGATCCCTCGCCGCACGGCGAGCGGAGCTCGACCGTGCCTCGTCCCAGGGAGTGGACTCCGCGGCTCAGCCGCGTCCAGTCGAGAACGGTCGGCCCGGAGGGACACACCTCCTCGTGGATGCCGAGGTGGAACGCGTAGCCGCTGAAGCCAGCCACGTCCGCCTGATCGCCCTCGACACCGAGGGCCTGCAGGCACGTGGTGGTGGCGGCCACCCAGGTCAGCCAGGCCGGCCGGTACTCCACCTCCATCGAAACGCGAATCGCCGGGGAGTCCGCTCGGGTGGCCATGGGCCCTCCTCCGTTCGCATCGGAGTATATTCCCCGCGTCCAGAGGCGGTTGTCTCAGACGCCGCCGACGGCCACCGTCTCGAGATCGGGAGAGAGGGCGCCGGTCCCGGCCGCGACCGTCCGGGCGATGCGCTCAGCGTCGCGGCCCACACCGTGGATCATGGCCGACGACATGGCGTAGAGGAAGTGGAGCCCCACGAGATACAGCCCCGGCGCTCCGTCCACGACGCCGGCCCGGTGGCGCGGCTCGCCCCGCTCGTCGAGGACGGGCAGGTCGATCCAGGAGAAGCCGGGGTGGAATCCGGTGCAACAGACCACGTTCGCCACGTCGAGGACGCGCCCGTCCTCGAGACGCGGGCGTCCGTGCTCGACGCCCACGGTCCGCGGCACCCGCACGACGCCGGCGGCCTCGAGGTCCCGCGGCTTGACCCGGATCAGGGGACCGCCCGCCTCCCCACGGCAGTCCCGCCTCGCCCCGGGCCCGCGCCCGAGAGCGGATCCGTCACGGGTCCCGGCTGGGGCGGCGCGTGAGGCCGGCGGCCAGGCCCACTCCGAAGAGCAGCCCCTCGGCGGCCCCGAGCGCGGCCAGAGTTCGACGGCCCACCCTCGTTTCGCCCGTCAGCGGGGCGAAGGCCTCAAACCGCACCTGGGTGTTCGGGAAGCCCGCCACCACCGATCGAAGGCTCTGCGCTCCCAGGCGGAATCCGCCGGCGCACAGCAGGGCCGCGGCCACGGCGCACGCGAGCCCGGTGACCAGGCTGACGCGCACGCGCGACGTCCCCCGGGGTGTCGCCATGCCTCCGCTGGGTCGCGAGGTCGAGAGGCCGTACCCCAGGCCCGCCGCCGCGCCGATCACCGCGCCTTCGATCCCGCCGGCGAGGTCCAGTGCGGGCACGGCGAAGATGGCCTCGACGAGGGCATCGGCGAGGCGGCGGGTCAGTGCCCCGACCAGCCCCCCGCCGACGGCGCCGAGCGCGACCAGCGCGGGCGTCCTCCACGAGCGGACCAGGGCCTCCGCCGCGGCCAGCCCGCTGCCGACCCCGGCCGCCCCGAGGCCGCCCATGAGTGTCCCCACGAGACCGAGACCCAGCAGGAGCGAGGCGGGGGGGAGCCCGGCGCCGGACAGGAGCGTCATCAGGACCCCGCCGAGGAGCCCCGCGACGAGGCCCGCCACCGCGCCGCCGGCCGAGGCCGAGGCCCAGCGCGCGGCGACGAGGCGGCGCGCCCGCCGCAAGCGGAGTGCCACGAGCTCTCTCCAGGCCGCCGGCCCGGCCGAGGGCTCGAGGAGGGGCACCGGTCCCGCCCCCGCCACCTCCCAGCGGGAGTCGCGAAGGTGCGCCCAGGCCCGGCCGTGGCCCGGACGCCGGTCCAGGCTCCGCAAGGCGTCGACCGTGCCCAGGCGGTGGAGCTCCTCCGCGGCCTCCTGGCGCGCCTCCTCCGGCGTCTCGGCTGCGCAGAGCCGCGCGACCAGGTCTGCTCGACGGTCTCCGGTCCCGTCCCCCGGGGGCGAAGCCGGTGTCTCGGGCTTCCGCGCCTCCACCTCTGCGCCGGTGTCGTCCTCTTCGATCACGGGGCAGACGAACTGGTAGCCGTGGCGGGAGACGGTGCGGATGAAGACACCGCCGGCCCCGTCCTCACCCAGGGCCCGTCGAAGGGTCCGGATGGCCTGGGTCAGTGCCCCGTCCGAGACCACGACGTCCGACCACACGCGGTCGAAGATCTCCTGGCGGCGCAGCGCCTCGGAGCGGCGCTCCACGAGCATCAGGAGCAGATCGAGGTAGCGGGGGATGAGGGGGACCTCGCTGCCCCGGTGGCGGAGGCAGCGCCGGGCGGGGGAGAGGGTGAACTCCCCGAACCGGTAGCGCGGTGGCGTCTCTGGGGAAGTGCTCATGCCCGCCGCCATCCTAACCCATGGCCGGAATCGGCCATGCCGTGGGGGAACAGCACCGGGAAATGGCCGGAACGAGCGAAGCGCGGACCCCGTCCTCGGACGATCTTCTGCACATTCGAGCCCGAGCATGGGCTCGGGGGGGAGGCAAGATGGCGAGTCAGCTTAGCATTCAAGAGATCGAGCAGGCGCAGTCGCGTCCGGACCGCGCCGAAGCCTTCGCGGAGCGGATGGTGGGGGTGGTCAACGACGGGTGCCTGGCTCTCATGGTCAGTGTGGGGCACCGCACCGGCCTCTTCGAGACCATGGCGGGGAGGCCACCCTCCACGTCGCTCGAGATTGCCGAGGCGGCGGGGCTGCAGGAACGCTACGTGCGGGAATGGCTCGGGGCAATGGTGCTCGGCAGGGTTGTCGAGCACGATCCGGCCCGATCCACCTACCGGCTGCCCTCCGAGCACGCCGCCAGCCTCACGCGGGCCGCCGGGCCCGACAACCTCGCGACGATCAGCCAGTACGTCGCCCTCCTGGGCAGCGTCGAGGACGGAATCGTCGAGTGCTTCCGTCGTGGCGGGGGATTGCCCTACTCGGCCTACCCACGGTTCTTCGCGATCCAGTCCGAGGACTCGGGCCAGGTCGTCGACGCCACGCTCGTCCAGAAGACGCTCCCCACCTTCCCCGACCTGCAGCGCCGCCTCGAGGAGGGGATCGACGTCGCCGACGTGGGCTGTGGTCGGGGTCACGCCGCCAACGTGATGGCCCGGGCCTTCCCGCGGAGCCGGTTCGTGGGATACGACATCTCGAAGGAGGCGATCGAGGCCGCGCGGGCGGAGGCCGAGGTCTGGGGCCTGGCCAACGTCCGCTTCGAGGCCCGCGACCTCGCAACCCTGGACGTCTTCGGGCGCTACGATCTCGTGTTCGCCTTCGACGCCATCCACGACCAGGTGAAGCCGCGACGGGTCCTGAAGAACATCGCTCGGGCGTTGCGTCCGGGCGGGGAGTTCATGATGGTGGACATCAAGGCCTCGAGCCACCTCCACGAGAACCACGACCACCCGATCGGAGTCGCCTTCTACACGATCTCGACCATGCACTGCATGACGGTGTCGCTCTCGGAGGGGGGTGAGGGGCTCGGGACGATGTGGGGCGAGCAGAAGGCCCGCGAGCTCCTGGCCGAGGCCGGCCTCGGCCGGGTGGACGTCACCGAGATCGAGGGCGACATCCAGAACCTCTACTACCGGGCCCGGCCGGCGTAGGGGCCCGTCGAATTCGACGTCGGGATTTCGGTGGAAGCACCGGCGCCGGCCGCGTAGTCTGTGTGGTGTGACGAACGCACAGACCAGTCTCGAGACCGCGGAGATGGAGCGGGCCTTCTTCGCCAAGGACGCCTCCTACGACGGGCTCTTCTACACCGGCGTCCGGACCACCGGCATCTTCTGCCGCCCCTCGTGCCCGGCCCGCAAGCCCCTGCGGCGGAACATCGAGTTCTTTCCTTCGGTGGACCGCGCGGTGTTCGCCGGCTATCGGCCCTGCCAGCGTTGTCGACCCCTGGAGACCGACGGGCGTCCGCCCGACTGGGTCGAACGACTGCTGGCCATGGTGGACGCCGATCCCGAGCGGCGAATCCGGTCGGCCGACCTGCGAGCCATGGGCCTCACCCCGGAAAGGGTGCGGCGCCACTTCCAGAGGAACTACGGAATGACCTTCGACGCCTACTGCCGGGCCCGGCGCCTGGGGGGGGCCCTCGAGCAACTTCGCGAGGGGGCCGATCTCGACTCCGTCGCCTACGACGCCGGCTACGAGTCGCTGAGCGGCTTCCGCGAGGCCTTCAGCCGCCACTTCGGCACGCCCCCGGGACGCGGACGCAGGGGCGAGTTCATCCGCGTGGCCTGGTTGCGTACGCCCATCGGCCCAATGGTCGCCGGGGCCACCGACGAGGGACTCTGCCTGCTCGAGTTCACGGATCGCCGGATGCTGGAGCGGCAGCTCTCGATTCTGGGGAGGCGGTTCAAGCTCTCCCTCGTTCCCGGTGACAACGACCACCTGCGCCAGACCAAGGACGAGATGGACGGCTACTTCGCCGGGGATCTCCGGGAGTTCACGGTGCCCCTCCAGATCGTGGGCTCCGACTTCCAGCAGCGGGTCTGGAACGCCCTGCAGCGCATTCCGTACGGGGAGACGCGCTCCTACAAGCAACTGGCGAAGAGCGTGCGGTCGCCGGACGCGGTCCGGGCGGTCGGGCAGGCGAACGGCATGAACCGCATCGCCATCGTCATCCCCTGCCACCGCGTGGTGAACGCGGACGGCCGCCTCGGGGGATACGGCGGCGGGCTCTGGCGCAAGCAGAGGCTGCTCGCGCTGGAGCAGGGGCAGTCCCGGATCGACTGAAAGGCAACGCGCCTACTCGCCGATACGGTAGACGACGCCCAGGGAGAGGCGGGGATCGCTCTCCCATGCTCCTTCGGCCCGGAGCACGAGGAGATCGACCTGGGCCCGGGCCGCCCAGGGGCCCGTCACGCGATAGTCCAGGCCACCGCCCAGGGCCAGGCCCCAGTCGGTGTCGCTGTCGCTGATCGATCCGCCGGGCAGGGCCACGCTCGTCTTCGTCCGAGTGCCGCCGAGGAGCACCTCTGCGAAGGGCACGAAGCGGCCCTTCGCCCAGATCCACCGCGCCCCCGCCATGAAGGTGAGCTGGCCGAGGTCGGCCTGGGCAAAGGATCCGTAGTGTCCGCTCAGGTCGCCGACGAGGCGGAGAGAGGTGCGCAGGGGGTACGAGCCGGCCACGTGCCAGCCGTGGAGGCCGGCCTCGCCGGCGCGGGTGTAGGAGTATCCGCCGAAGAGGTCGGGCGCCGGAGCTGGCGTCACGGGCCACGCTGATACCGGCTGCGCCGTCGCCAGCGAGAGAGCAAGCAGCGCCGGGACGGCATGCCGCGCCGGCGTGGCTCCCATCGGGCGGAGGGAGTTTCGTATGGTGTCCCCGAAACTCAGCTGCTGGCCGCCTTCTGGACCTTGACCTGGGTTGCGGTGACCTCGGCGCTGCCCGAGCCGCACTCCTTGAGCGTGCCGCGGACGTGGACCTTCGCTCCGGGCTCCACCGCCTCGTGGCACTCCCGGTCGCCGGCCGTGTTCCCGTTGCACTTGAAGTCCGCGTTGGAGGCGTCGACGTGGACGGGCTTGCTGGCCCGGTTGGTCGTCATCTCGAAGGCCTCGCCGCCACCCGAGAGGACGTCTCCTTCGAGCTCGATCCGGTCGCCTTCACGCCCGCCGTCGATCATGCAGCTCCCGCTGGCGCTGTCGTCCGAGTCGTCGTCATCGTCGTCTTCCAGCTTCAGGTCGATCAGCACGATGACGGAGCCCTCCTTCTTGACGACGATCTTGACCGTCGTGCCGTCTGGGGAGTAGGGGATGCTGATCTCGCTCAGGACCGTGCCGTCCTGGATGAAGCGCAGGGTGATGCCGCCCTCCGGGATGTCCTCGATCTTGAAGGTCCCGTTTCCCGAGATCGTGACGCTGAGCTCGGTGCCCACGACCTCCACGGTGATCGGCCCATCGCTCGAGTTCCCCGACGACGAGGACGTGAACGCGGCGCTCTCTCCCAGGAGGACACCCTCGACGGTGACCCCGCCGGCGCCGGAAGGCGAGGCCGGGCTCTCGCCTCCGCAGGACACCAGACTCACCGCGGCCACGGCGATGACCAGGGTCAGCAAGCTGGGCGCACGGTGCATGATCTCCTCTCCCTCCGGAGCATCTACCCCGGGCAGGGCGATTGTGGGGCGGGAGGGAGCACGGGCGTGTGCGCCTGCTCACCTCGGCGTCGAGGTGAGTGACGCCGATCACACGTGGCCGTCACCGCCGTGTGGCTGCCTATCCGCTTTTCGTCTAGCCGGTTCCATGCGCGACCCCCTGGTCCGTCCCGCCGCGCGGAGCGCTCGAGCCGGAGAGTGACGTTCTTCGCCCGGTATCTCGACGGCGGTGGGACGACACGGGTATCCTCCGGGGGGCGACGCCGGGCCGCACACGGAATGACTGGCCCCGGCGCGTGTGCCGCGTCGGGAGCCAGCCGCCGCGCAGCCTCTATGGGGCACGTGGGCTGTTCCTGCCGGGCAGCATGGGGTCAGAGCAGATGATCGAGTTCATCTCGGAGGTCCGTGACAGCGCGTTTCCGGACGAGTGGTACGAGATGGGGGAGTCGTCTCACTTCTGGGTCCACTGGCGTTTCGCCGCGGCGCGGCGGATGGTCGAGCGCATTGGCCTGCGCCGGACGGAGCCACTGCGCGTTCTCGATGTCGGAGGTGGGGCCGGCGTCCTCCGCGGACAGCTCGAAGAGGCGACTCGATGGACGGTCGACCTCACCGATGTCAACCAGACTGCTCTCGAGAGTGCCAAGGCCGGGCGCGGGCGCACCCTCTACTACGATGTCCTGCAGGAGGAGCCGGAACTGGTCGGTCGGTACGATGTGGTGTGCTTGTTTGACGTCATCGAGCACGTCGAGCATCCCCGAGAGCTGCTGGCCGCCTCCCTGCGTCACCTGCGGCCGCGGGGTCATCTCCTCCTCAATGTGCCCGCTCTCCAATGGCTCTTCAGCGCCTACGACCGGGCCCAGGGTCACGTGCGCCGCTATGACCGGGCGAGCCTGGTCGCCGAGGTCGGGCCCTTGCCCTGTGACGTGCTCGACGTGCGGTACTGGGGAATGAGCCTGGTGCCCCTCCTCGCGCTGAGGCGGCTCGTGGTCGGAGAGAACCCGGGCCCCGGAACCTTGAAGCGGGGCTTCACTCCGCCGGGGGTTCTCGCCAACGGCGTCCTTCATGCGCTCATGGCGACCGAGACGACCCTCCTGTCGCGTCCTCCGCTCGGCACCTCGGCCCTTCTCGCCGCGCGCCTGCGGGGCGCGGCGGAGTGACTCGGGAGCGCGGACCCGTTCTTCACGGCTGCCCGCCCCAATTGTTCAGGAGCGGTCGGCCCCGGGGAGTCCGTGGAGCGACCTGACGACCCAGCGAGGTCGTCCCTTCGTCTCCTCGTAGATCCGCCCCACGTACTCTCCGAGGACCCCGAGAAACATCAGCTGGATGCTCCCGAACAGGATGGCCAGGAGCACGCCGCCGGTCCAGCCGGGAAGCTCGGAGGCGGTGTGTCCGAGGAAGCTGAAGCCCAGAATCCGCCAGACCAGGACGAACAGGCCCCACGCCGACGCCGCGAGGACGCTCAGAAGCCCGAACCAGGTGGCCAGACGCAGGGGGATGATGCTGAAGGAGAAGAGCCCGTCGGCGGCGAGCCCAACGAGCTTCACCAGCGGGTACTTGGTGTCGCCCGCGGCCCGGGCGGGTCGCTCGTAGGGAAGGGCGTGCTGACGAAAGCCAGCCCACGCGCGCATGCCCCGGAGGAAGAGATGCCGCTCCGGCATGGAGACGACGACATCCACGACGCGTCGGTCCATCAGGGAGAAGTCGCCCGAGTCCCGGGGAACGCGCACCGCCGAGAAGTGGTCCAGGAGGCGGTAGAACGTAGAGTAGAGGGCGCGCTTGAGCAGCCCCTCCTTCCGCTTCTGCCGCACCAGGTAGACGACATCGTCCCCGTCTCGCCAGCACTCCAAGCACTCGCCGAGGAGCTCGGGGGGGTCCTGAAGGTCGGCGTCCAGCACGGCCACGACGTCTCCCTGCGCATGGGCCAGCCCGGCCGCGACGGCCGTCTGATGGCCAAAGTTGCGGGACAAGCCCACCGCCTTGAAGCGACCGTCTCGACGGTTGAACTCCGCGAGCTGGCGCCAGGTGTCGTCCGTCGAGCCGTCGTCGACGAGGAGCACCTCCCACGTCGGGCCGAGGGTGGAAAGCACCGTCCTGAGACGCTCGTGAAGGAGAGGCAGGACCGCCGACTCGTTGAAGCACGGGATCACCACGCTCAG
>JAJDNS010000148.1 GCA_022340585.1 Acidobacteriota bacterium | reverse complement strand
TGCTCCCCGTCCCCCCGTCCCCGGCCGAAATCACCTGCTTCACCCACTTCGAGATCGGCGTCCTCCCGGGCACCGAGTGGGGGACCGCCGGTCCGGCGGTGGGCGATTTCGACGGCGACGGCGACCCCGACGTGGCGATCTCCCGGCGCGAGACCGCCACCCTCTACTGGTACGAGACCCGCCCCGGGGCGGAGGGGTGGGAGTGGGCACGCCACCCCGCCAGCACTCCCGAGGACCCGGCGCTGCGGAAGGGGCTCGAAGACTCGCTCGGGGCGGCGGTGCTGGACGTCGACGGGGACGGCTGGTTGGACGTCGCGGTGAACCGGGTCTGGTTCGAGAACCCGGGAACCCTCGAGCGGACCCCCGACGCCCCGTGGCCGGCCCACCCGTACGGGGGAGGGCGGCACGACGTCACCGCGGCCGACATCGACGGGGACGGCCGGCCGGACCTGCTGACGAGCGACGGCACCTCCGTTCGGTGGTACGACACGTCGGCGGACCTCGAGGAGACGGTGGTCGCCGACGGCCTCGAGCTCCACGGCGCCACCGCCCCCCGGGGGTTCGGTGATCTCGACGGTGACGGCGACGCGGACGTGGTGGTGACGGGCCAGTGGTTCGAGAACCCCGGGACGGGCCAGGGGCCCTGGACGCCCCACGAGTGGCCGCACCGCGGCGTTCCCCGGGCGTCCTACGGGGCGAGCATGCGGTCGTGGATCGTCGACCTGAACGGCGACGGCCGGCAGGACATCGTCTACAGCGACTGCGACACCGGGTACGGGCACGTCTACTGGGTGGAGAACCTCGGCCAGGACCGCTGGGAGCGGCACCCGCTGGAGGACCCGCCCGGGTCCGCCGACACCGGCTCCTTCCACTCGCTGGCCGTGGCCGACCTCGACCGGGACGGCGACCTCGACGTCTTTGCCGGTGAGCAGGAGGACCCCGACACCTACATGGTGAAAGACGGCCTCCAGCCCATGAAGCCCCAGGGGCTCGAGGAGCGTGGGGTCGTCTGGGAGAACGAGGGCATTCCCGGCTCCCCTCGCTTCACGCCGCGGGTCATCCACCAGGGGCGGCCCGGGTGGCACGACACCGCGCTGGTGGACTTCGACGGCGACGGCGACCTGGACCTGATCTCGAAGGTCTGGAACACCGGGGGGCGCCCGTACCACCTCGATCTCTGGCGCAACGACAACCCCGGCTGCCGCGCAGCCGGCACGGGGAGGACGCGATGAACACGGAGCATCCCCTGCGGGTGGCCATCCAGGGCGAGCGCGGGGCGTTCAGCCACCAGGCCGCCCTGGAGGCGCTGGGGGCCGGGATCGATGTCGTTGCCGAGGCCAGCTTCGAAGGGCTCTTTGCCAGCGTGGGGGAGGGTCGGGCGGACCGGGCCCTCGTCCCCATCGAGAACTCCCTCCACGGCTCGATCCACGAGAACTACGACCGCCTGCTCCAGAGCCCCCTGCACATCGTGGGGGAGACCCAGCTGCGGATCCGCCAGTGTCTGATCGCTCGCCCGGGGGCCACCGTCGACGCCCTGCGGAGGGTGGCGTCCCACCCGGTGGCCCTCGCCCAGTGCCGGCGATTCTTCGCCGAGCATCCCGAGGCCGAGTCGGTGACGGCCTACGACACCGCCGGCGCGGTTCGGGATCTCATGAGAAACGGTGAGGCCGCCGACGGGGCCATCGCGTCGACTCTCGCCGCCGAGCTGTACGGGGCCGAGGTCCTGCTCGAGGGGATCGAGGACGACCCCGAGAACTACACTCGCTTCCTGGTCCTGGCGCCGGAGCCGGGGCCGGTGGAGAAGGCCTCCAAGACCTCGATCGTGTTCGTCCTGGAGAACAAGCCCGGCTCCCTCCACCGGGCGCTCGGGGCCTTTGCCACGCGCGGGGTCGACCTGTGCAAGCTGGAGTCGCGACCCCTTCGGGGGCACGCGTGGGAGTACTCCTTCTACCTGGACGCGCTGGGGAATCCCCGGGGACCGGTGGGGGAGGCGGTGGAGGAGCTCCGGGGGATCTCGCGGGAGTTCAGGGTGCTGGGGCAGTACCCGGAGGGGCTCGGGCAGTCCAGCGAGTTGCCCTGACTCCAGCGAGTCATCCTGAGGAGCTTCGTCGTTCGAGAGCGCGACGAAGGATCTCTCCGTTGGTCTGGACGGATGGTGGGAGTGCGGGAAAGGGCGCCGGAGGTGAGGTGCTGCCCCAGGGTGTTGGCGAGTCGGGGTAGGGTGCGGGGGACAGGGCGCCGGAGGTGAAGCGGACGGACGGTCGCGGCAACGTTGAGTGAACGACGAGTTGCCGCGACTGGAGCAACGACGAGTTGCCGCGACGATCGACTACCGGATGTGGAGTTTCTCCTTCACCACTCGGCCCCGGCGCGACGAGCAGCGGTACCAGGCCGAGACGTCGTTCATCGACACCCACCGCCGCTCCTCCTTGCGGTAGTGCCAGTCCTTCTCGATCTGGTAGAGGACCTGCATCCCCTTGCCCTCCAGGATGTTCGTGATCTCGTTGTCGTGGTGGTTGGCCTCGTCGTAATCGGTGATCGCCCGCTGCCCCATCTCCGAGTAGAGCAGGTTCAGCTCCTGGAGCAGCGGCTCGAGGTCCCTGGGAATGTCACGGACGTTGAGGCCGAGCTTGCGCGCCTCGCGGCTGGTGATGGGGTACTGGTGGGCCGGGTACGACGAGTTGAGCCGTCGGGCGATGCGCAGCGCCTTGCGGGGATCGGTCATGTGGTAGCCGAGGATCTCGCGGCAGAGCATCAAGGACAGGCTGCTGGCGCGGTCGAGGGCGCCGATGACGAGGGGGTGAAGGTACTTGTACAGCTCCTGGTAGGGGTTCACCCCGTCGCCCCGACGGCCCACGGTCTCCTTCCAGAGGCGGATCACGCGGTCGACCTCGTCGTTGCTGACCGGCACGAGCTGGTTGGTGTGATCGAGGGGCGAGAGATCGTGCTCGAGCGACGTGTCGACCGCGGTCAGGTAGGAGAGCGGTCCCATCTGGATGGTGTCGGCCCCGAGGGCGAGCATGGTGGCGGCCGAGGCGCAGTTGAGGGGGGCGATGACCGTGAGCCTCCTGGCGTACTGTCGCAGGAGGTGCACGAGGCGGAGCGAGGCCATCCCGCTCCCGCCGTCGGACTTGACCAGGAGGGCGATGCGGTCCCGGGGCCCGGTCGCCTTGAGGATGGCGTGGAGGGCCAGCACGTCGTTGTCGCACACCGAGCCGCTGGTGGAGGTCCAGTACGAGAGAAACGTCCCGTCCACCTTTCGCTGGATCCGGTCGAGAACGGTCTGCGTCTTCTTGAAGAGGATCGGGGGGGCCTTGACGCGGGTCGAGGGGCGGCGACGTCGGGCGGGCGTCTTCTTGGCCGAAGGCATGCCGGACAGGTTACCCCAAAGGCAGGGGGGGCTCCTCCTCGGGACCCAGGCAGGCGGGATCGTCGAACCGCGCGTCGTTCACGGCACGGCTCACCGGCCGCGCGGTCATGGCCCCGGCGGGGAAGGGCACCAGGAGCCGACGGAGGGCGACGGCGTCGCCCGGCTTCGGGTCGAGCCAGGGGGCGTATCCATCAGGGGAGAGGATCACCGGCATCCGGTCGTGCACCGGTCGGGTGACGTCGTTGGGCTCGGTGGTGAGGATGGTGCAGGTCGGGGAGGCTCGGTCCCGGGCCGGCGGCTCCCAGAGCCCCGCGAACGCGAACGGCCGCCCGGAGGCGAGAGCGAACAGCCAGGGACGCCGCCTCATCACCCTGGTGCGCTGCCACTCGTAGAAGCCGGTGGCCGGGATCAGACACCGACGCCGGGCGAAGGCCTCGCGGAAGGACGGCTTCTGCCCCGCGGTCTCCGCCCGGGCGTTGATGTGGCCCCGGTCGGTCTCGGGAGCCCCTACCGGGACGAGCCCCCAGCGCAGAGAGTTCAGGCGCCGCGCGTCGGTCCCGGCCTCGAGCCGGACCACGGCTACCGGCTGAGTGGGGGCGATGTTGTAGCGGGGAGAGAGCTGAGGGGCTTCGTCGAGATCGAAGGCCTCGGCGATCTCCTCTCCGGAGGCGGTCAGGTTGAAGCGGCCACACATGGGCCGATTGTACGACCGCCGACTCGTTCCCGGCTCGCGGGAGTTTCGATGGAACGGAGCGGTTTGTTTCGGATAGACTGTCCGACGACCCTGGGAGCACCCGTGACCCGACCTCGATCAGGGAGGTGACGGCGCGATGGCCCGACCGAACGCTCGCCTGGCTTCTCCTCGCTGGGCGGCCCTCGCCCTCGTCGTCCTCTCCGTGCCCCTGCCGGCCGCAACGGAAGAGAAGCCGGATCTCATCGTGCGGGCGAGCCCCCGGGCCTCCATCGCCCCCGGCGGGAGGATGCAGAGGATCCTCATCAGCGCGGAGATCGTCGGCCCCGAGGTGGAGCGCTACTACTGCCCGGAGGTCACGTGGGTCCTGCCCGACGGCCTGAGCTCCGTCGAGTCGGACTGCGACCCCTTCGAGGAGCGCCAGCACTACCCCCGCCACTTCATGCGCTGGATCCTGTCTGCCCCGAGGCACCGGAACTACCAGGTCTGCGTCGAGCTGAGCAAGAGCGGCACCCTGTTCGACAGCGCGTGTGTGCGCTACCTCGTGCGCTGAGGAGCGAACCGGCCTTCGGCCGGATGCCTTGGCCAAGGCCACGATTGCGCCGTGGCGATCGTGTCCTTGGCAGGAGCGACGGATCCCCCGGTGTTGGCTCCGGGGGTTGGGCCCTCCGGCGGCCGCGGCGTGATCCGAGGGGGGCGGACGTCCTGTCCGAAAGCCGGCGGTACGGGACTTGCAAAGTGCTTCCCCGGAGGAGAAGCTCTTGGCCACTTTCGCTCTCGCCGAAGCGCCGCGCGGTCAGCACCAGTGCTCGAGCTGCGGCGACACGGGGCTCGTCAGACTCTCGGTGCCCGTAGCACCGCCGGAACCCCTCGGGGACCGGCCGCCGACGGCTCGGGACGCCCTCGAGTGGGGTGCCTGGCTGCTGAAGTGCCGGGTGTGCGACTGCGCTAAGGCGCGGTCGGCATAGGCGCTGGGCAGTGGCGTACTTTCGAGTCGAGGGAACGAGCCGGGTCAGCTGGAGCCTCCTCGTCGAGGCGGCGAGCGAGGACGAGGCCGTGGAGATCGCTCGTCGAACAGCGGGCACCCAGAGCGACCTCCGGCGCGAGTTCGCGCTGGAGGAGGTCGAGCACCACGTCGGGCGACCCGAGGGCCTGGGAGACGAGCCGTCGAATGGACGGCAATCCCCCCGGACGATCGCGGGAGAGGTGGCGGAGGCGGGACGGGGCAGCGACTGATTTCAGCAGGCGAGAGCGATCATCGTCACCAGGACGATGGCCACCACGACCGCGATGATGTCGATGACGTCGTCGTCGAGGCCGCTGTCCCCGTCGTACAGACCCGGAGCGTGGGGCGCGGTGAGAGGACTGGGTCCCGCGTCGGCCCCGCTCCCTCGGGGGCTCTGCTCATTCTTCATGGCGACAGGAAACAGGAGCAAGGTGCGTGCCGCTCGATGTGCGCCGCGAACACTGATGCCCGGGCACCGCGGGCGCGCATTCTGTCCGATCGAGTGACAGCGCCGTCGCGATAGTCGCCAGCCCTCTCGACCCGCATCGACGCAAGTGTCTGTCTGACCTTGCCGTTGTCCGGGCACGGGAGTTGCTCTGCTCCCGAGCGGGGGTCGCGAGCTGACGGCGCGGTCGATGTTGGTGGAGTGCTGGAGGGGATTCCACCATGCATCGCGCCGCGTTCGCATCGTGATTCAAGGCCTCTGATCTCTTGGCCGCGACCCCTGCTGATCGTGCTTCGCCTGAGGGGAGGGGGGCGGTGGCTGACTCGCGACGAGAGAACTTCGACATCCACGCCGAGGAGGAGGCCCAGCTGCTCCGCTGCCTGCTCTGCCAGCAGTGGCTCGAGGCCGACCACGAAGAGGCTCTGGCCTTCGAGCGCGCCCGCGCCGCGGGGGCGGCGGGCGAGACGGCGGGCGCAGAGGCGAGCTTCGACGTCCTCCGCTGACCGCCAGTCCAGGGGAATCAACTCGGAGCGGACGTAGTAGGATGCCGGCGTTCGGGCGGGTGCGCCGAGCGCGGGGGCGTCGAGACGCGTCGCTCGAATGCAAGGAGGACGCATGCTGAGGTCGACGATTCTCTTCGTTCTCTTGGCCGCCACGACCGCGGCCGCGGCCACCGTCGAGGAGGACCATGCCGCATTCACGGCCCTCGAGCTGAAGCTCCTGTCGGCCGTTCAGGCCAAGCAGGTCGCCATCGTGGACGAGCTGGTCTCGCCCGAGTTCGCCTGGTCACTGGCGCTGGAGGGACGCCCGAACGCGGTCATGTCCCGCTCGGAGTGGATCAAGGGGGGCGACTACTACGACCTGGCCAGCTTCGACATCAGCCACCTGAGCGCCCAGACCTTCGGCAGCCTCACCCTCGTGCACTTCCGCTACACGATCGCGGGCACGCTGGGGACCGCCGGGGTCAGCGGCGGCTACGTGGTGACGGATCTCTGGGAGAAGGACCGGGGAGACTGGAAGCTCCTGCGACGCTTCGTCAGCCGTCCCGTGCCCGCTCCGAAGACGGAGTAGGACTCGGCGACTGCGCTGTCCGGCCTCCTGACAATCGTCTGTCGTGATTGCTGCCAGGCGCGGTAGCGCTTTGCCCACGTTCCCTCGAAAAGGGGCGATTCCCCTTGGCACACCGGTTGCTCACGTGCCGGGCAGGGTCCTCCTGAGACCCCACGAGCGCGGCCTGGCGCAGGCCGGGAGGCCTGGAGGGAACTTCCCGAGCTGAGTTGAGCCGCGCTCCTTTTCTTTCCGGTCGGGAACGCGACCCGCGCCGGCCTCGTCTGGTGCCACCACTCCGCCCTCGGCTAAGATTCACCAGGGATCGCACTCCCTGGGTCCCGGGAACGCATCCGGGGCCGCCGGCCTCACGCTGAGGGAGAGATGAAGCGGGTTCTCAAGTCTCTAGCTGTCGTCCTGGTTCTCCTCGTCCTCGTCGGCGTCGGGGCGAGCGCCTGGGTCTACCACGAGGTCCGACGAAGCCTTCCCCTCCTCGAGGGCGAGGTCGACGTCGAGGGCCTGGCCGCACCCGTCACCGTCGAGAGGGACAAAGGGGGCGTCCCGACCGTGCGGGGCGAGCACCGTCTCGACGTCGCCCGGGCGCTGGGCTTCCTTCACGCGCAGGACCGGTTCTTCCAGATGGACCTGTTGCGGCGTCGGGCCGCCGGGGAGCTGGCGGAGCTGTTCGGCGCCGCCCTCGTCGAGGTGGACCGGGCCAGCCGACTCCACCTCTTTCGCGCCCGGGCGCGGCGGATGGTGGAGATCTCCGGGGCTGGGAGCCGCGGGATGCTGGAGGCGTACGCCGAAGGCGTCAACACCGGTCTCGCCGGGCTCGGCCAGAAGCCCTTCGAGTACATGGTCCTCGGGCTGGATCCGGTTCCGTGGAGGCCGGAGGACTCGGCGCTGGTCGTGTTGGCCATGTTCCTCAACCTGAACGACGAGACGGGCAGTCGTGAATCGGCACGGGGTCTCCTCCGGGAGCTGCTGCCGCAGGAGCTGGCCGAGTTCCTCGATCCCCCGGGCACCGAGTGGGACGCTCCCGTCGTGGGAGAGATCTACGGCGCGCCGGCCATCCCGGGGCCAGAGGTCTTCGACCTTCGGAGCCAGGGCCGGGGCCGGGCCGCCGACGCCCGGGAGCCCGGCCCGCGCCAGGGCGCCTTTCTCACCGGCAGCAACAGCTGGGCGGTGTCCCCGGACCGGACCGCCCACGGCCACGCCATCCTCGCCGACGACATGCATCTCGGGATCTCGGTGCCCAACACCTGGTATCGCGCCCGGCTCCAATGGGTCGCGGACGACGGGTCCCGGCCCGACATCACCGGGGTGACCCTTCCCGGGGCACCGGCGATCGTCGTGGGCAGCAACGGTCACGTGGCCTGGGGCTTCACGAACACCGGGGGCGACTGGGTGGACCTGATCGTGGTGGAGACGGACCCCGGGGACCCGAGCCGGTACCTGACCCCGGAGGGCTACCGCTCCTTCGAAAGGACCGTCGAGACGATTGCCGTTCACGGTGAGGAGCCTCGGCCCTACGAGATCACGTCCACGATCTGGGGGCCGGTGATCGACCACGACCATCGTGGACGGCCCCGGGCCCTGCGTTGGATCGCTCACCTGGAGGACGGCGTCAACATGCACTTCGTCGGCATGGAGCGAGCCCGCACCCTGGAAGAGGCACAGCGGGTCGCGAACCGAAGCGGGATTCCCCCCCAGAACTTCGTCTGCGTCGACGCCGACGGGAACATCGGCTGGACCGTGATGGGGAAGATCCCGCGGCGGATCGGGTATGACGGAAGCGTCCCCACCTCGTGGGCGGACGGCTCCCGGCGCTGGGAGGGCTGGCTTGCGCCCGAGGAGTATCCCCGGATCGTCAACCCGGACACGGGGGCGATCTGGACCGCCAACGCCCGGGTGGTGGACGGCGAGGGGGCCGCCACGATCGGCACGAGCGACTACGACCTCGGAGCGCGCCAGGGACAGATACGCGACGCCCTCCTGAAGCTCCACGGGGCGGACGAGGAGGACATGCTCGCGGTGCAGCTGGACGACCGCGCCCTCTTCCTCGAGCGGTGGCGCCGCCTCGTCCTGGACCTGCTCGACGACGAGGCGATCGAAGGACATCCCCGGCGGGCGCGCTTCAAGGACCTGGTGGCCAGCAGCTGGACGGGACGGGCGTCCATCGACTCCGTGGGCTATCGTCTCGTCCGAGCGTATCGAGGCTTCACGTTCGAAGCGGTCTACGGATGGCTGACCGCTCTGTGCCGGGAGGCAGACGAGCGCTTCCGCATCGACTCGCTGGGTCAGTGGGAGGGGCCTCTGTGGAGGCTGGTCACCGAGAGGCCCGTTCACCTGCTGGACCCGGAGTTCGGCTCCTGGACCGAGGCGTTGCTCGCCGTGGTCGACCGGACCATCGAGGATCTCGAGGGAGACGAGAGCGCGAGCCTGGGGGACCGGACGTGGGGCGAGAGGAACACGACCCGAATCCGGCATCCACTGAGCCCGGCGCTGCCCGCGCTGTCCCGCTGGCTGGACATGCCGTCGCAGCCCCTGCCGGGAGACAGCAACATGCCGCGGGTGCAGGGGCCGAGCACGGGGGCGTCGGAGCGGCTGGCCGTGTCGCCGGGCCGCGAGGAGCGCGGCTACTTCCACATGCCCGGTGGCCAGAGCGGACATCCCCTGTCTCCGTACTACCGTCTCGGCCACGACGCCTGGGCCGAGGGGCGCCCGACACCGTTCCTGCCGGGCCCCCCGGAGAAGACGTTGAGGTTGGTGCCTCGTCGGTAGCCTCGCCGACCACCGGGTTGGGAGGCTCGCGCCCCTCGTCGGGTCGAGGGGGAACCTGTCCAGCCCCCTGACAGCGCCCTGTCGTGATTGTGGCCATCCCTGTTCAGCCTGGGCCCGGTTTTCCCCGGAGAGCAGGGGATGGGGAGCTGGCACAGGCGTTGCTCATCCAGGGGACAGGCTCGATCCTAGCGGGCCCACGAGCGCGGCACGGCCCAGGCCGGGGAGTCTGGAGGGAGCATCTCAACCCGGGTCGAGCCGCGCTCGTCGTTCGCTCCGGGTTGGGTGACGGTGCGCCGGGGGCCAGCCGTCCTGGTTCTCCTCGGCGGCCGACCGGCGGTACCATCGGAGTCGTTCGAGAGAGAGGGGGCAGCCTGACGCCAACAACTCCTCCACCCGACCGACGGTTCACGGACCAGGTGTCTCCGCTGGCCACCCTGATCGGCCCCGGCGCCTGCTTCCGCGGCGATCTGCGCAGCGACCACCCGGTGGAGATCCGGGGCACCCTGGAAGGGGACTGCTACACCAGCGCCCGGTGCGTCGTGCACGAGGGTGGGCGAGTCCTCGGGAACATCGACGCCATCGCCCTCGTCGTGGCGGGAGAGGTCGACGCCGGGCTCCTCAAGGCGGAGAAGGTCGAGCTGCGTGCCTCGGCGCGTGTTCTCGGGGTGATCTCGGCCGGCGTCGTCGCGATCGCCGACGGGGCCTTCTTCCAGGGCGAGATCGAGGATTCCGATGTCCTTGGCGGTCCTCCCGTCTTGAAGGACCGACGCAAGAGCGAACCAGAGTCGTCGACCGAGCCGTGAGCCGGTAGCCGTTTTGTGGCTTCAGACTTCCTGTTGACGACCCGCACGGCGGTCCCCTATCCTATCGGCGCTCGCGCCCTGTCGTTCGTGCGGGTCCCTCCCCGTGTCTCTTCTCAAGGCGCGCGTTGTCAGGGTTCTCGGCAGAAAGACCAGGTGAGGAGGAGTGGCTTCCCGCTCGGAGTACGAGCTGGTGTCAGCACCCCCCAGGTGCTCGCCGCGAATCGAGCCACCGTGCCCGATCACCGTTGCCATCGAAGAGGAGGGCGGCGGGGTTGTCGCCTATGGTGTGGTCGCCGACATCTCGAAGTGGGGAGGATGCATCCGCACCGACGTTCTGCTCGCGCAGGATGCCAGGTTCAGATTCCGCATCAGCGTCGCGAGCCCGCCCGAGGTGCACACCGCCGTCGGAACGGTCGCGTGGGCGAGGGCAGACCCTGACTGCTCCCAGGCCAGCGCCTACAGCTGCGGTGTCGAATGGATCAGCCTCGGCTACACCCTCCGGTGCCGTCTTCGCCAACTGGCCCATGGGGCCGTCCCTTCCGGCAAGAGGGACCGTTTCGTCTTCGAGAGCAAGTGGGTCGTGAACGGCCCCTGGCCCAATCCGACGTTTGTGATCCCCTCGCCCCCCGCCACGCGATGGGATCCGTCGGGTCCACAGACGGGACCCTTGACGCTGCCCTCGCGACTGCGCGCAGCCGTCCGCTCGAAGAAGGACGTGGGTCTCGAGAGGGCGGCCGTCATCAGGCTCCCCCGGCAACGCGTGAGGGGAGGGGATCAGTGAGCGGCTTCGCGGAGACGCGGTCGCCTTCTTGACCCGGACTCCCTCTCGCCCCTGCCCCTGGTGCCCCTGGGGTCAGATCTCAGGATGGTGGTTTGGAGCCGCGGTACTGCGCAAACTGAGATCTGACCCCGTAGCCGTTCGAGGGGTGGGGTGGTCCCCGGGGGCGGGGGAGGGAACCGGCGCAGACCCACCCCCAGGGATGCGTCAGCCGCCGCTGGCCTGGTGGCCGCTCAGCAATTTCAGAGTACCACCACTACAGCCGCACGGGATCCCGTCTCGGTGGGTGGTTCCTCGAGCTCGCGGCGGGCGCACATTCTGAAACCCTGCCTCTCACCTGTGTAATCCACGCGAAGGGCCGCGGCAAGGCCGGGGTGCGTCCCAACTATTGAGGGCCGAGACGCCAACCTCGCCGTGAAGGCTGGTTGGTGGTCGAGGCTCGAGAGAGGAGGGTCGAAATGTCGAGAAGTGTCGTCGCAATCGCAGGAGGCGTGCTCCTCCTCGGTGTGACCGCCGCCCGTCCCGCCCGCTGCATGACCGAGCGTGATGTGGTGAAGGCGCACGTCCCATTCGCTTTCGAGGTCGAAGGCACACACCTGCCGGCGGGCGACTACGAGCTCAGGTTGGAGGGAACGTACGCGCCCGGGGTCGTCGAGCTCCGAGAGCTGGGGCCTGACTCGCGGGCCATGCTCGTCATCACCAACGCCGAGAACAGCGGCCCGATCCGTCACGCCGAGCTGGTCTTCGACGGAATCGGGACGCAGAAGTTCCTCCGCGCCGTTCGGCTTCCGGGCGAGGGGGGCGTCGAGCTACCCGTCGTCTCCGCCGAGGTGCAGGCCGCTCGCAACGTCGCGAGCCAGAGCCAGCCGGCGACGAAGCGCTGAGGCGGCTGGCGTCGCACCGGTGGACCCTGCGTTCCGCCCGACCCGCTTCGCGCCGGGCGGCGCGGGGTCTCCTCAGTCACGAGGGGGATCTCGCTCCCCGTCCGGGGCGCCATCCGACCGAAGCCTTCGAAGCTCCCCCTGGCCGCCCGCGGCGGGAAGCCGGAACGCCGCCATCTGCTCGCGGTTGCGGACCAGCAGGACGTCGTCGACCAGTGCCGGCTGGTTCCAGGTCTTGCCCTCGATCGCCGGGACCCGGGCGAGCTCGGTGAACTCATCGGCAACCGCCCGCACCAGGGCGAGGTCGCCCTGCTCCGACACCACCAGCAGCAGGTCCTGGTCGGGGAGCAGCAGCACCTGGCCGCTGCCGTAGCGCCCGCCCTTCCACAGGCGCTCGCCGGTCTTCAGGTCGATGCAGGCGATGTGTCGCCCGTCGACGCCAAACGCGTGGTCGCCGTGGACGACGAAGGGGCTGAAGGAGGGCTTCAGGCCGTTCGTCGTCCAGCGCTCTTCCACCGTCCAACCGTCCGCGCGGTGCACGACGCCAAGGCGGCGCATGCCGATGGGGACGGCGCTCTGGTCGACCTGGCTGATCAGGACATCGCCGTCCGCGGTCAGGGCCGGCTGCACGATGCCGATGCCGGGCCACGTGTTCTCCCAGAGGACCGTGCCGTCGTCGGGGGCCACGCTGGTCACGCCGGCCTGGGTCAGCAGGAGAACCTGGGCGGCACCGTCGACGGTGAGGAGCTGCGGCGAGCCGTAGCTGCCGTGTGTGGGGCCTTTCCAGAGGGGCTCTCCGGTCTCCGTGTCGTAGGCGACGAGGGCGCCGACGTGGACGATCACCTTGTCGTCGACGAGCAGCGGTGAGCTGACGAAGCCCCACGTGGGCAGCTCGGCGTCGGTGTCGGACGTCGCGTCGCGGGACCAGAGGACCGTCCCGTTCTCGGCGTCGAGCGCGTTGATGCGGCCCGTGGCACCGAGGGCGTAGACGCGGTTTCCCCGCACCGTGGGCGTCGACCGTGGGCCGGTTCCGACGTGGGAGTCCCAGAAGCGGGCCTTGTCCCGATGCTGCCAGACCGGCTGGCCACTCTCCAGGTCGTAGCAGGCGACGAGCTCGTCCTCGCCCCGCTGCTCCTGGGTGTAGACGTGCTCTCCTTTCACGGCGAACGAAGAGACCGCGGGGCCGATTGGCCGCCGCCAGAGCTCGACCGGCGGCGATGTCGTCCAGTCCGTTCCGAGGCGAACGCCCCGAACGACGCCAGCCCGATCCGGGCCGCGGAAGCCCGGCCACGCCGCCGGCGCCTCGACCGGAATGAGGGCGGCCTGTGCCGGCGCTTCGCCCTCGGTATCGAGCGCGGGCGGCTCCGTCGCCTCGTCGGCATCGGGCTCGGTGACGGGCGGGGCCGGCTCCTCGACGGCGGGGGCGGCCAGAGAACGGGGGGCCGGGGTGTCCATCGGCTCATCGCCAGCCTGGGCCAGGAGCTGCTCCTCGGGGGTCGGCGTCCAGCGCCAGGTGAACTCCGCAGCGCCATCGCCGGTGAGGCCCTTGCTCTTCAGGAGAGTGAAGACACCGCACGCGAGCAAGATCGCGCCGACCATGACCGCGCGCCTCGTCCAGGAGGAGAAGCTCCGCCCGAGGAGGGCCGAGGCGACCAGGGCGAGGCCGACGGCGGGAACCCCGTAGCCAATGAACTGGAAGCCCATGTTCCCCTGAGCCACGGACTCGTGGAGGAATCGCGGCGTCACGGCCATGGCTCCGATCACGACGGCCACGATCCCGAGACGATCGACCCAGGGCGCGCGGCTGAAGAAGAGCCACCACAGAAGGATCAGCGGCCCGCAGGCCATGGCGGCCAGGATGGCGTACATCGCGGCGTTGGGCGCCACCCTGGGCAGCAGCCAGAGCGCCCACTGCACCAGCACCAGGACCACACCCGGCCACAGCCGGAGCGGCTTCCGACGCGTGGGATCGTCCGTCATACGGGTGTCCCCCCTGGCTCGATGAAGCTCCATGGTGTGATACGGATCGAGGAGCCGCGAGGTTCGGTCGTCAGGTGAGCGATCGCCCTCTGGAACGGCTCCGGGAGTCTCGAGCGTTGGGACGGCCCCCGGGGGCGGGGGAGGGAGCCGGCGCAAACCCACCCCCAGGGATCCGTCAGCCGCCGCTGGCCTGGGTGGCCGCTCAGCAGTCACAGAGTACCACTGCCACGGCTGTACGGATTCCCGTCTCGCTGGGTGGCTTCTCAACTCCGCGGCGGGCGCACATTCTGAAACCCTACCTCTCACTGCTGTAATCCACGGGAAAGGCCGCGGCAAAGCCGGTGTGCGTCCCAACTATTGAGAGCCGAGACGCCAACCTGGTGCTGAAGGATGGTGGTTGAGGCTCGAGAGAGGAGGGTCGAAATGTCGAGAAGTATCGTCGCAATCGCAGGAGGAGTGCTCCTCCTCGGTGTGACCGCTGCCCGTCCCGCCCGCTGCATGACCGACAACGAGGTGGTGAAGGCTCACGTCCCATTCGCCTTCGAGGTCGACGGCACACAGATGCCGGCCGGCGACTACGAGCTCAAGATGGCGGGAACGTTGACGCCCGGGGTCGTCGAGATCCGGGGACAGGGCGTTGACCCGCGAACCGCGTTCATCATCACCAACGCGGAGGATAGCGGTCCGATCCGTCACGCCGAGCTGGTCTTCGACGGCGTCGGGACGCAGAAGTTCCTCCGCGCCGTTCGGCTTCCGGGCGAGGAGGGCGTCGAGCTACCCGTCGTCTCCGCCGAGGTGCAGGCCGCTCGTAACGTCGCGACCGAAAGCCAGCGGGCGACGACGCGCTGACGCTGGCGGCGCCGCCTCGGTGGACCGTGCGTTCCGCCCGACCCGCTGGCTCGCTTGGTGCCGTTCGCAGGCCGGAGCGACGCTGGGGAGTGAAGGAGAGCAGCACAACGGCGCGGGAGCGACGCATACGGACCTCCTGAAGCCGGCTGTCGCGCGGCAGGTAGGCAACCTTCGCGCGAGTCGGAACCCCGCTCTGCGTCCCTGTTTCGCTCGGTGGCCGTCACCTCGCCAGGACACAGTGCAACCGGGCGAGGACGCTCCTCAATAAGGACCATCCACCGCCCCCGTCTTGAGGCGAGGGGCCACCCCGGCCCATACTGCGGGCCGTACCACGGGCTCGGGAGGGAAAGGTGAGAGCGACGACTGTTGTCTGTCTCGGGCTCGGCCTGCTGGGGCCGGCGTTCGCCGGTGCCGGGACCGCGGCCACCGACGCGGTGGAGCCGAAGGCGATCCTGCTGCGCCCGGCGCGCGTCTTCGACGCGTTGAGCGACCAGGCGCACGAGGGCTGGGTGGTGCTCGTGTCGGGGCGGACGATCACCGCGGTCGGGCCCGAGGCCGGCCTCCCGGTGCCCGAGGACGCGGAGCGGATCGACCTCGCGGGAACGACACTCCTGCCCGGGCTGATCGACGCCCACTCCCACGTCTTCCTCCACCCCTATGACGAGACGTCCTGGGACGACCAGGTGCTCCGGGAGCCTCTCGCCTACCGCACCGTTGCCGCGGTGCTCCACTGCGAGGCCACGCTGCGGGCCGGCTTCACCACGCTGCGCGACCTCGGGACCGAGGGGGCCGCCTACGCCGACGTTTCCGTCAAGCGGGCGATCGACGAGGGCCGCATTCCCGGGCCGCGGCTCTTCGTCGCCACCCGCGCCGTCGTTGCCACCGCCAGCTACGGCCCCGGCCCCCGGGGGTTCGCCCCGGAGTTCGTGCCGCCCAAGGGGGCCCAGGAGGCGACGGGGATCGCCGAGATCGTCCGCGCGGTGCGCGAGCAGGTGGGCCACGGCGCCGACTGGGTGAAGCTGTACGCGGACTATCGCCGCGGACCGGGTGGGGAGGCGGTGCCCACCTTCTCGCTCGAGGAGCTTCGGGCGGCCGTGGACGAGGCCCACAGCGCGGGGCGAAAGGTCGCCGCCCACGCCACGACGCCCGAGGGCATGCGGCGGGCCGTCCTCGCCGGCGTCGAGACGATCGAGCACGGCTACGGGGGCACCGACGAGGTCTTCCGGCTCATGGCCGAGCGCGGGGTCGCGCTCTTTCCCACCCTCGCCGCGCAGGAGGCGTACTCGGAGTACTTCCAGGGCTATGTTCGGGGCACGTCGGAGCCGACCGCCGACATGGAGCAGTCACGCCAGGCCTTCTCGCTGGCCCTGAAGAACGGGGTCATCATCGGCTGCGGCAGCGACGTCGGGGTCTTCACGCACGGCGACAACGCGCGCGAGCTCGAGTGGATGGTCCGGGACGGCATGACGCCGGGGCAGGCGCTCCTCGCCGCGACCGCGGTCCCGGCCCGGGTCCTCGGGCAGTCCGAGCGCTTCGGCCAGGTCCGGCCTGGCCTCCTCGCCGACCTCGTGGCGGTGTCGGGCGATCCCACCCGGGACATCGGGGCGGTGAAGGACGTCCGCTTCGTGATGAAGGAGGGAGCCGTCGTCAGGGACGCACCCTGAACCCCGCCGCGCGCCTCATCGGTGCCTCCTCCATTCGTCGATGAAGATGTCGACGTTTCGCCAGGTAAGTGGCCGATCCACCGTGATGTTGTCGACCGGCGACAGGACGAAGCCATCAGGACCAAGCACATCCATGGCTTCGCGCACGGCGGCGCGCACCTCCTCTTCCCCGCCCAGTTCGACGGTCACCGCGCCCGAGACCCCGCCCCACGTCGCGATCTTGCCCCCCAGCTCTGCGCGCACCTTCGGCATGTCCGTATAGGTGCCCTGGACGGGATCGATACCGATCAAGGCGTCGATCCCGGCCTCGAGGAAACAATCGTGCAACGGCGTCGCGCCGCTCGAGCAGATATAGCCGCACTTCGCGCCATGCTCGTGCACCAGAGCGACCTCCCGCTTCAGGCGCGGCAGGATGGCACTCCGATAGAAGTCGGGAACGACGAAGTCGACGCCTTCATACCAGGCACGCCGGATGTAGAGGTCGACCGTCGCGGAGAGAGTCAGCTCCATCCGCTTCAGGTTCCACTGGTGGATCATCTCCAACATGTCTTCCACGAAGCCAGGGTTGTCGAAGGTGAGGACCATCAACTCCTGCATTCCGCACAACCAGTTCGCCATATCCATCCCGACGCCCCAACCGCCAACCAGCAGCGCACCGTGCTCCTTCACGAAGGCGTGTGCGCGCTCGGCTTCCTGTTTGAAGGCGGCGGCATCCTCCTCGGAGGGCGGCGTCAGCATGAAACCGAGCGCGGGCAGTTCCGATGCTTCCGTGACCAGGGGTTTGATCTGGCGCGGAATCTGGTAGTCGTCGATGAAGGGAATGTGATCGCCATGCGGCCAGTCCTCGGACAGCCGCACGCTCGTCGAGAGCGTGCCGGCCGGGGTGATGTACTCCTTGTGCAGAGTGTCCTGATCGCCGTCGTCGACCTCGCGCCACTCTCTGGTCTTGACCTCCGCAGCTGGACGCACCGGCAGCCCGCGCAGGTCGGGGTGGTCGCGCCGCAGCGGACGGCCCGCCGCCGGGATGAACAGCAGAGAGTCCAGCCCCATCGCCAGCTCAGCTCGGCAAAGCGCAAACATGTCCTCGTTGTGACGCTTGCGCAATGCGCTGAAGCTCATGAAGCAGCAGGGAACGTGGTCACCCTCGTCGCAGCCCAGAGCGCGCAGCAGTCGCTCGCGTGAGGTCACTTCACTCATGGCTGTCTTGCTCCTCCTCGTCGGGAGACCAGGGCGCCCCGTAGAATGGTGTTGCCATCGCTTCAATCAGCGGAGAGTATGAGACGTTCCGGCTTCGCGCTGCAGGCCAGGTTTCAAGAAGGCACCTTCATGCATTATTGACCGCCGCCGCCCTGTTGAGTGGCTGCGGCGGAGACGGCGATGGCGACGGTGGCCTGCCGGGTGGTGTTAGCCCGGCTCCGGCACCGAGTCGCCTGACCTTCGCCGATGTGTCGGTCCACGACCCGTCGGTTGTCAGGGTCGGTGGCACCTACTACATCTTCGGCTCGCATCTCGCGGCGGCCAGCACCCCCGACCTGATGAGCTGGACCCTCATCGCGGACGGTGTCACTGCCAGCAACCCGCTCTTCGCCAATGTCGTCACCGAACTGGCGGGTGCGTTCGCCTGGTCGCAGGTCACCGATCGGTGGGCGCCCGATGTGGTGCGGCTGGCACGGCTCGTACTCGGGGGGCATCTTCATCGTCGCCATGGACCCGGCCACCGGGTTTCCGAAACCGGGGCAGGGCTACGGCAGGCATCTGCTCGGCGGCCATCACGCGCGCATCGAAGCGCCCTATGTGCTCTACAACGCGCAGACCCGCTTCTACTACCTCTTCACGTGCTTCGGGGGGCTCGATGCCGCCGGCGGCTACAACATCCGCGTGGCGCGCTCACGGCGGCCCGACGGCCCGTACTTCGACGCGGCCGGCCACGCCATGTCGCAGGTGAAGGGCAATCCCGACGTGCCGTTCGACGACAGCAGGATCGCACCCTACGGTCAGAAGCTGATGGGCAACTACCAGCTCGTCCTGGCCGCCGGCGAGACGGGAACCCCCCTGGGCTACGTTTCGCCGGGACACTACTCGGCGCTGTACGAGGCCGCGACCGGCCAGTACTTCCTGCTCTTCCACACAACCACCTGACCATGGACCTGACCAGCGGCGAGAGCTTCGACGGCGTGCTGTCACGGCAGTGGAATGGGAACGCCGGCAGCTTCGCCGTAGCCTTCAGCGCGCAGTCTCCCCAGGGCGTGTCGAGCTGGGGTGTGCGGACCGGCGACTAGCGGCACGGCCGGCCATGCCCCTGCGCGGGCAACGGGTGACGGCGACGGGCCTCTAGTAGGGCTCTGAAGGTGGGGCGAGACTCCCCACCGGGGCGTCTCGCCCCACCGCCCCCGCCGCCCCGGAGCAGCGAAGCGGCCTCCCTTCGCCCAGGGCGCCGCCCGCAACTCCTTGCCCTCCAACACTCGGCCGCGACGGGCGGGCCATCGCCTCCGGCGGCTCCGGTCTGGCACACCCTTCGCTCCCTTGTCGGACGAGCGCCGCGTCCAGGTGCTCGGGAGGGACGAGAGATGAAACAGGATCTTCGGCCGTACGCGCTCGAGGGGCTCTGCATGACCTGCGACCACGCGCACTCCTGCGCCTACCTGGCCCGCACCGAGGGGCCGATCTGGTGCTGCGAGGAGTTCGACGACTCCGGGCGGGCAGTGCCGGGTGCGGTGATCATGGCCGAGCCGCGTCGGCGGCGGCCGGCGGTGGAGCCCGCTCGAAGCCAGCCCGCCGGGGAGCCGCTTGGCCTGTGCCGCAACTGCGAGAACCGATCGTCGTGCGGGCTGCCCGGCGCCAGAGAGGGCGTCTGGTTCTGCGAGGAATACCGGTGAGTGCCACCGAGGTACGGATCCGCCCCCGAACGGCCCGCCCTTCCACCCCGCCGCCCGGACCGGCCGGCCGGCACCGTGTCCCGAGGCTGCACCCGTACGCGGCGCGAGTCCTCACCGAGCTCTCCGCCCGCGTCCCGTGGGAGGCAGAGTTCCTCCAGGCGGTCGAGGAGGTCTTCGAGTCGGTCTCGGTGGTGCTCGAGCAGAGCCCGCATTACGAGACCGAGCGAGTCCTGGAGCGGATCGTCGAGCCGGAGCGCGTCATCGCCTTCCGGGTCGTGTGGACCGACGACGCCCACCGGATCAACGTCCACCGCGGCTACCGCGTCCAGTTCAACAGCGCGCTCGGGCCGTACAAGGGGGGCACGCGCTTCCACGCGTCGGTCACTCTCGATTCCCTCAAGTTCCTCGGCTTCGAGCAGACCTTCAAGAACGCGCTGACCGGCCTCCCCCTCGGGGGCGGCAAGGGCGGGGCCGACCTGCCCGCGCGCGGCCTCTCCGAGGACGAGCTGATGCGCTTCTGCCAGAGCTACATGACGGAGCTCTACCGTCACATCGGCCCGGACACGGACGTCCCCGCCGGTGACGTCGGCGTGGGAACCCGGGAGATCGGCCACCTCTTCGGCCAGTACAAGCGGCTCACGCGGACCTTCAACGGGAGCCTGACGGGCAAGGCGGCCGAGTGGGGCGGCTCGCGGCTGCGGCCCGAGGCCACGGGCTACGGGGTTGCCTACTTCCTGCAGGAGGTGCTGCGCTCCCGGGGAGAGTCGCTGGACGGGCTGACGGTCGCGGTCTCCGGCTTCGGCAACGTCGCCTGGGGCGCGGCGAAGAAGATGACCGAGATGGGAGGTCGGGTGGTCACGCTGTCGGGCCCGGACGGTTTCGTCCACGATCCGGCCGGCGTCTCGGGCGAGAAGATCGACTACATGCTCACCATGCGTCACTCCGGCCGGGACGCCGTGAAGGACTATGCCGACCGCTTCGGGGTGGACTTCCACCCGGGACGACGGCCGTGGGTGGTCCCCTGCGACGTGGCCCTCCCGTGCGCCATCCAGAACGAGCTGGACACCCCCGACGCCGAGGCCCTGCTGGCAAACGGCTGCCGATACGTAGTGGAGGGCGCCAACATGCCCACGACCCGGGGGGCGTTGCGCGTCCTCCGGGAAGGAGGCCTGGTCTTCGTCCCGGGGAAGGCGGCCAACGCCGGGGGCGTGGCCATCTCCGGCCTGGAGATGGCGCAGAACCGGGCGTGCGAGACCTGGCCCGCGGAGCGGATCGACGCGTCCCTGCAGGCCATCATGACCAGCATCCACGAGATCTGCACGGGCGCCGCGGAGAGGTACGGGCGGTCCGGGGACTACGTCCTGGGGGCGAACATCGGTGGATTCGTGAGGGTCGCGGAGGCGATGATTGACCAGGGAGCGGTGTAGGCTCCCTGGAAGGTGGGGAGGTGGCGGCCACGGCCAGGGAACTCCGGGAGGGGCTCGACACGGTCTCGCGCGCCCTGCTGCGCAGCGCCAGCCGCGAGGGTTCCAAGGTGGACTTCCTCCGCGAGGTCTCGACCACGATCCTGCGGTTCACGGGATCGACGTCCCTGGATCTCTGGATCGAGAACCGTCGCGTGCCCTACCACTGGCAGGCGGTGTCGCGTCCCCGCCGCTCGTACCGCATCGCGAGCCTCGCCAGCGGTCCCGACGCCGGGCTCTGGCGTCGCCCGCGAGGTGACTCCCCGCGATCGGTCACCTTCCTCGAGCACATGCTGCCCCTCGTGGGCGACGGGCGTCTCGGGGCCTCGGCGTCACGCACCCCGGAGGGCAGCCTCTGGCTCGACGAGCAGGCGATGGTTCCCTTCGAGATCCACGGGCCCGACCAGGGCGTCCTCCGGCTGCGTCGGGGCGGCTCCGAAGCCTTCACCGCGCGCGACGTCGCGTCGTGCGAGAGCCTGGCCCACGTCCTCGGCGTCACCATCGCCAGCCGGAGGGCCCACGCCGCCCTGACCGAGCGCGTCAAGGAGCTCACCTGCATGTACGGCATCGCCCAGGTCGCGGCCCGGCCGAGCCTCACGCTGGACGAGACCCTTCAGGAGATCGTAGAGCTGCTCCCGGCCGCCTGGCAGTACCCCGACATCGCGACCGCCTGCATCACCCTCGACGAGCACGCCTTCGCCTCGCCCGGGTTCCGGGGCGGCCCCCGGTCCCTCTCCGCGGACATCACGGTCAACGGGACCCACCGGGGCCGGGTGGAGGTCGTCTACGCGGACCGGAAGGCCGGCGACGAAGACCGCCTCTTCGACGACGCCCCCTTCCTCGACGAGGAGCAGCACCTGATCGAGGGCGTGGCGCGCGAGGTGACCGCCATCATCGGACGCAAGCACGCCGAGGAGGAGTCCGAGCGCCTGCAGCAGCAGATCCGCCACGCCGACCGCCTGGCCACGATCGGCGAGCTCGCGGCCGGGGTGGCGCACGAGCTGAACGAGCCCCTGGGCAACATCCTCGGATTCGCCCAGCTGGCGGGCCGGGCGCCGGACCTCGGGGCCGAGACCCGGCGGGACCTGGACAAGATCGTCAGCGCCTCGCTCTACGCACGGGAGATCATCAAGAAGCTGATGTTCTTCTCGCGCCAGACCCCGGCCCAGAAGAACGACATCGACGTGAACAAGGTCGTCGACGACGTCATGTCACTGCTGCAGCCCCGCTGCGAGAAGGGGGCCGTCTCCGTCGTGGTGGAGCTGGCCCCGTCCCCCCCGCTGGTTCGGGGCGACGCCGCCCAGCTCCAGCAGGTCCTGGTGAACCTCGTGGTGAACGCGGTCCAGGCCATGCCCGCGGGCGGCACCCTGCACGTGCGGACCACGCATGACAGCGAGATGGTGCGAGTGACCCTGGAGGACACCGGAGTGGGCATCCCTCCGGAGAACCTCGGGCGCGTCTTCATGCCCTTCTTCACCACCAAGGACGTGGGAGAGGGAACGGGCCTGGGGCTGGCGGTCGTCCACGGGATCGTCGCTCTACACGGGGGATCCGTCCGGGTCGAGAGCGAGGTCGGACGGGGCACGCGCTTCGCGATCGATCTGCCGTCGACGAGCACCACGGAGGAGGACGCTTGACGCAGGCGGGGAAGGGGAGCCACACGATCCTCGTGGTGGACGACTCCGAGGCCACCCTCGAGGTCATCCGCCGGAACATCGAGGCCCAGGGGTACGTCGCGCTCACCGCCCCCGGCGTCCCCGAGGCGCTCGAGGTCCTGCGGGCCACACCGGTGGACCTGGTGATCACCGACGTCAAGATGCCCCGGGTCAGCGGGCTCGACCTGGTCCGGCACGTCCGCGAGAACCTGAAGGACACCGAGGTCGCGGTGATCACCGGCCATCCCGACGTGAACGGGGCCGTGACCGCCATGAAGAACGGCGCCACCGACTATCTCACCAAGCCCTTCACCGACGAGGAGCTACTCTTGGCCGTGCGCCGGGCCCTCGACCGCCTCGACATGCGACGCGTCCGCGGGCGGGAAGGACGGAGTCTCACGGCACGGCACGGGCTCCTCGGGGAGTCGGAGGCCATGCAGCGGGTCTTCGCGCAGATCGAGCGTGCTTCGCGCGTTGGCGCCACGGTCCTCGTCTCCGGCGAGAGCGGCACGGGCAAGGAGCTCGTCGCCCGGGCCATCCACTACGAGAGCGAGCGGGCCTCGGCGCCCTTCGTGCCCGTGAACTGCGGCGCCATCCCCCACGACCTGCTCGAGAGCGAGCTGTTCGGGCACATGAAGGGCGCCTTCACCGGCGCCGGCGAGTCGCGCGCCGGCTTCTTCCTCTCCGCCGACGGCGGAACGATCTTCCTCGACGAGGTCGCCGAGACGAGCCCCCCCATGCAGGTGAAGCTCCTCCGGGTCCTGCAGGACAGCGAGGTCCGCATGGTGGGCTCGTCCCGGTCGCGCAAGGTCGACGTGCGCGTGATCGCGGCGACCAACGGGGACCTCGCGCAGCTGGTCCAGAAGGGGTCGTTCAGGGAGGATCTCTACTTCCGGATCAACGTCATCCCCATCCGCCTGCCGCCCCTGCGCGAGCGGAGCGACGACATCGTCCCGCTGACGAGGCACTTCGCGTCCCGATACGCCCGGGACATGGACCGTCCCGTCCCGGAGCTCAGCAACCGGGTCCTGGACATCTTCCGAGGCTACGCGTGGCCCGGGAACGTGCGCGAGCTCGAGAACGTCATCCAGCGCCTCGTCGTGATGACGGACACGGACACGATCGACGCGCCCGACCTGCCGACCCTCATGCGGTTTGCCGTTGCGCCACCCCGCGTGCCTCCCTCGAGGACCCTCGCGGAGATGGAAGCGGAGTACATCCGCAGCGTGCTCGACAGCGTCGCCGGGAACAAGACGAGGGCCGCCGAGGTCCTGGGCATCGACCGCAAGACGCTCCGGGAGAAGCTGAAATGAACGGGAACCCGTGCGCTTGACCGCCATGCCGAGGCTCGCGTAGGGTGCAGGCACCAAGTCAGCAGCCACGTAAAAAGGGGGACTCGATGCGCACTCTCGTCGCAGTGGGCGTTCTGGGCGTCTTGTGTGCCACCACTCAGGCGCAGGCATCAGGACTCGGGGATCGTATCCTGAAGGCGAACGACGAGCTGTTCCACAAAGGCAACCTGGCGTACGTGGAGGACGCATTCACGCCGGGCTACACCGTACACGCCGACGGGCAGAGCACTCCGGTGGGTCCGCACGGCATCCGGGACTTCGTGACGGCGATGCGGGCCGCATTCCCGGACCTGCGCGTCGAGATCGAGGTGCTGGTCGAGGATGACGACAAGGTGGCGTGGCTCCGCACCCATCGCGGGACCTTCGAGACAGACTGCCTTGGAGTGAAGGCCACCGGGAAACCGATGATGTGGCAGACCCTGATCGTCACCCGGCACGAGGATGGGAAGATCGCCGAGGAGTGGGCCGTGTCCAACTTCGGTGAGCAGGCGGAGAAGGAGTGATTCAGCCGGCTCCCGCCAACTGCCCACCTCCCGAGGAGCTCGGTCTCCGCTTGTCCGACGACTGAGACTCGGAGCCCCGCCTGTGCACCGCTGGTGCCTCGAGGGAGCACCAAGACGCAAGAACCGGGAGATCCAGGCCCGGACTCACACTTCGGCTCGACGGCGGATCTCAGGGGAACGTCCCCGGGCCCTGCTCCGGCGCCAGGGGTGCGAGGACGAACCGCAGGCCGCGGGTGTACGACTCCAGCTGCATGCCGGCGTGCCGCTCCCCGTCGATGATACGGAACTGATAGGCGAGGTCCGCGTATCTTCGGGCGGTGATCCGTGAGTTGTAGTGGAGGATGGCCGAGAGGTAGTCGGGACTCTCGTTCTCCCCCATGGAGACGAACAGGCGGCCCCTGAGTTGTCCGCCGGCCCGAGCGAACTCCTGCTCGTATCCGAGGAGCCAGCCGTCGTTCAACGCCACCGCCGGAGTCACCGCCACCCACGCCGAGAACAGATCGGGCTTGGAGTACATCGCGTAGAGCGTGAACAGCCCGCCCAGCGACGCGCCCCCGAGCACGCGGTGCGCCGGGTCCGCCCGGTACTCGCGCTCCACAAAGGGGATGATCTCGGTCTCGATCGTCGCCAGGAACTCCGCCGCATGCCCCGTGTTGGGGCCATCACCGAGCGGAACCGGTGACAGCTCCCATCCCCGCAGCGTGCCGTAGTCGAGGTTCTCCCCCACGTAGCCCAGACCGACGATGATGAACTCGGGCACGACCTTGTCGAAGACGAGCGCGCCGCGGATCGCGTCGAGCTTCTCGAAGTCCCAGTAGCCGTCGGTGACGTACACAACCGGGTAGCGCCGGGCGGTTTCCTCTGCATAGCTGGCCGGCAGGCCCACCGACAGCTGATAGTGGCGGCCAGCCGCGTTGACCGGCAGTACGCGTAGCTCGGAGCCAGGGATTGTGTGCGGTGGATACGACGGCGCCGTGTCCGACGCGAGGGCTAGGCCGGCCGACAGGGCGATAGCCAACAGGACCAGGGGGGCCATGAGCGGTTGTTTCATCGTGTCGCAAGCTTAACCGAGGAAGCCATCCCTCGCCCAGGGCGAAGGACCGGCCGGCCCTAGGAAGCAGCGGTCAGCTCGATCGCGTCGAAGGAGACCGAGCCCGTCGTGTTGGGTAGGAAGACCAGGTACACCGTGATGCTCTCCAACCCACTCGGCAGGGGGTTCGAAAGACGGAGGGAGTGCTCGGTCCCTTCGCGGAGGTCCGACGGGACGAGTTTAGAGTCTGCGTGCTGAGACTACAGAGGGCGGCACGTCTTCTCGAGCAGGCGTCACGGCGTCACCAGGCCCGGCGGAGTCCGGGCGTCGAACCCCCTCCGGGTCGCGATAACCCGTCTTGAACGCCACACTGATCGCGAGGATCCAAGAGGGGAGCGCCTCGGTTGGCTCTGCTCGCCTACCACGTGTGTCTTGGTGCTACGCGCTGCCCGAGGCCCTGGAGGACGCAACTCAGAGCAGCAGAGAGCGGGTCTCTCACCACCCGTCGGCCCTGGGACAGCCGACGCGCGCTCTGGACAGGGGCGTCGCCGGGTCCCGGCTCGTGCTTCACTGGGTGATGCCGTACGCCAGAGCGAACTCCTTCCGGTAGTAGGGGGTCTGGTCGCGGGCGGAGCGGGACGCTGGCATCAGGAGCGCTGTGGCCAGGTCAACCCCACTCGGGTAGCGGCAGACCGAG
Organism: Acidobacteriota bacterium; assembly: GCA_022340585.1. Taxonomy (GTDB): domain Bacteria; phylum Acidobacteriota; class Vicinamibacteria; order Fen-336; family Fen-336; genus JAJDNS01. The sequence goes on along the minus strand of JAJDNS010000148.1, from coordinate 727 downwards.
GTGAGGAGGAACTCGCGGAGCGTGATCTCGACCGGGACACCCGCTCGAAACCCGACGACCGGCGCCGGTGGGATGCCCGCCGGGGCGCCGTTGGTCAGGCACGTACCATTCCGACTCCCCTCGAGGTGGACGACGAAGCGCGCGACCCTGTCGGTGTCCGACGTGACCCGGAACGTCATCGTGAGGCCGGTGGTCACGCTCAGGCTTCGCGGATCTGGAACGGCAGTGTGAATGATCCCCCCCGGCGCCGGGCTGCTCCCGACGAACTCGATGTCGGTGACCGGTGGAGGCTCCGTGGGGCCCTCGCAGCTCGCGAGCAGCAGGGAAAGGGCCAGTGTGCTTGTACCCACCGTCCACCGGACGGCGCGATTCAACGGAAACCGTGACACGAGGCACCTCCTTGCGACTCGTGAGAGGCTACAACACACCCACACACTCACCTCTCACGCTGGGAGAGAAGTGCAGTGGATGGGTCCGTTACATGCTCAGAGTCGTCCTGGCGACGCAAGCCCTTCCCTCGGAACGGCCCTCGCGCAACCGAACCCATCAAGCTCAGCGGAGGTGGTGACTCCGGCCGCGCGGCGGAAGCCGGCAAGGTAGGCATGGGGAGCCCCGGGGCGCAGTCGGACCCCGGGGCTCTCTGCGTCTCCGCGCCGCGGGATCCGCTGCTCCCGGCGGCGCCCCCGGCTACGGCGTGTACCAGATGGGCGACGTGTAGGCGCGCTCC
>JAJDNS010000228.1 GCA_022340585.1 Acidobacteriota bacterium | reverse complement strand
GCGGTCACCCCCATGTACCCGACGATGGTGGCGTGGGGGTCCTGGGCCATCAGGTCCCAGCGGACCTGAGGGCCGTCTCGCTTGATGCTCTCGTGGGCGGTGACGAGAGTGAGTCGCACGGCCTCTCCGCGGTGGGTCACCGGTACCCCGATCCACGCCGGGACCGCCACCCCGGAGGTGACTCCGGGAACGATCTCGAAGGGGATCCCGGCCGCGGCCAGGGCCTCGGCCTCCTCTCCGCCACGCCCGAAGACGACGGGGTCGCCCCCCTTCAGGCGGACCGCCCGACGGCCCTCCCGGCCGAGGCGCACCAGGAGCGCATTGATCTCGTCCTGGGGCATCGGGTGTTGACCCGCCTCCTTGCCCACCGGGTGCAGCCTCACGTCCGCCGGCAGGTCACACGGCAGGGCGGGGACGGCGAGGCGGTCGTACACCACGTCCTGGGCGGCCAGAAGCCGCTGGCGCCCGCGCAGGGTGAGCAGGCCGGCGCAGCCGGGGCCGGCGCCCACCAGGGAGACGAAGCCCCGTCCCCCCCCGGTCCGGACTGGGGCGACCCTCCGCGGGGCGGGGGCGGCTTCGTCGTCTTCCCCGTCGGCTCGGGCGGTGTCGATCCAGGCCGCCTGCTCGACGGCCGAGGGCACGCGCGCTCGGAGACCCGCCCCGTCGACGGTCTCCGTGAAGAAGAGCTCGAACGCCCTCTCGCGGCCCGGGACGGGCAGGCCCCGCTGTCTCACGTCGTCACGAAACCGCGCCGCTGCCTCTGCCCACGGGCCCCACTCGGGTCCGAGGCGGCGCTCCAGCAGCTGCCGCACTCGTCGGGTCGCGAAGGGTGCGTTTCCCCCGGACGCGACCGCGATCTCCAGGGGCCCGCGTCGGACGCGGGCCGGGAGGTGAAAGCTGCACAGCTCGGGATCGTCGGCCACGTTCACCCAGATTCCGGCGGCCTCCGCGTCGTCGAAGATCTGGCGGTTCACGTCACGCTGGTCGGTGGCCGCGAGCACGAGGGCGTAGCCGGTGGCCTCTCCACGGCGATACTCACGCTTCTCCAGGAGGACTCGCCCGGCGCGCGACTGCTCCTCGAGGTCGGCCACTGCCTCCGGAGTCACCACCGTCACCTGCGCCCCTTCCTCGAGCAGCCCGAGGACCTTGCGCAACGCGACGGCTCCCCCTCCAACGACGAGGCAGCGACGGCCCCGCAGACTCAGCGTCACCGGGTACAAACGGCCCTCCTCGAAGACCCTCCCGGCCCGCAGAGGAACGGCTGCCCTGCCGGATAAGGGTCGGTAAGAGCCGAGCTTACACGACCTCGAGGATTCCCGCCTCCTCCGAGAGAGGGCGTGTGGCCGCGCTCTCGGGGCCGTGACCGGATGCCAGCTAGCCTGCGGGCTCGGGCGTCGTGTCCTCGGCCGAAGCAGCGGGGCCGGTGTTCGCGCCCCGGGCTGCCTCTCGCCACTGGAGCCCGCCGCCGAGGTAGCGGGCCTTCCCCCGGTGCAGCAGGATCCGGGCGGCTTCCGCGGAGCGGGCCCCGCGCTCGCAGACCACGAGACCTCCGTCGGGCGCCGGGGGCGCGTCCCGAGCGTCCCGAAGCTCCACCACCGAGACCTCCTTCACCTGCGCCCCGTCGGCGGGCTGGCGCTCGCGCTCCTCGGGGAGCCGGACGTCGAGGACCGTGTCGAGGGGGCAGGTGGGAAGCTCGGCCTCGACACCGTCCTCCTGGTTCTGGGCCGCGCAGGCGGCCACCGCCAGGGGCTCCACCGCGGGGGCGTAGGGCGGGGCGTAGGCGTGCTCCACCTGCGCCAGCTCCGCCACCGTCGCCCCACGGGCTACGAGCTGGGTGGCCACGTCGATGCGCTTGACCACCTCCCCCTCGCCGACCGCCTGCACGCCCACGACGCGCTGCGAGCCGCGCTCGTAGACGAGCTTCAGGTGGATCCTCTTCGCCTCCGGCCAGTAGTGAGCGCAGTCGTCGGCAGTGATCCAGACCGAGCGAACGGCGATGCCGCGCTCCCGGGCCCGGGCTTCGGTGCACCCGGTGGCCGCGACGCCGAGGTCGAAGACCTTGACCGCCATCGCTCCGGTCGCGGGAGGGAAGGCGTCGCGACGGCCCGCGAGGATGTTGGCCAGGGTGCGGCCCTGCCGGTTGGCGAGGGAGCCCAGCGGACGGAACACCGGGGCCCCCGTCACCGCGTCCGTCACCTCGACGCAGTCGCCGGCGGCCCACACGTGGGGCAGGCTCGTGGCCAGACGCTCGTCGACGGCAATCGCCCCGGTGGGGCCGATCCGGGCGCCGACGCCGCGGGCGAGCTCCACCTCCGGCTCGACCCCGACCGCGACGACGGCGATGTCCGCGGTGACCTTGCCCGAGTCGAGAAGCAGGGTCACGCGATCGTCGTCCACCTGCATCGTCCGGACCGGGGAGCCGACCAGCACCTCGACCCCGCTCGACTCCAGGTGACGGGCCACGCAGGCCCCGACCTCCGGGTCGAGGAGCTCCGGCAGGGGAGTGGCCCCCGCCTCCATCAGGACCACCTCGGCTCCCCACAGGCCACCGAAGGCTTCCGCCAGCTCGCACCCGACGAGACCCGCCCCCACCACGGCCACGCGCCCGATCTCGCCCCGGCGCAGGCCCTGGAGGAGCGGGTGGAGGTCGTCCCACCGGTGGAAGGCGCGCACCCGGGGATGGTCGACTTGCCCCGGCAGCTGGCGCGAGCGGGCCCCGGTGGCCAGGACCAGCTCGTCCCACCTGAGCTGGCGCTCGCCCTCCGGGCTCTCGACCTTGAGAAGCCCCTCGGCCAGCCGGATCTCGGTGGCGCGCCAGCCCGAGAGGACGGCGACCCCCTTCTCCTCGGCGAAGAAGCGGACGTCCCGAACCGCACGATAGGACGTCTGGCGCAGGTCGTTCGGGTCGGTGATATCTCCAGAGAGCACGTAGGGGAGGCCGCAGGCCGCATACGAGAAGACGGGACTGGCCTCCACGACACCGACGTGCCAGCCCGGCTTCAGCCGGGCGAGGCGACACGCGCAGCGCAGCCCCGCCGCCGAGGCACCGACGACGACGACCGCACGGTCACCGGGGGCCATCGCTCACGCCTCTCAGGCCACCTCGCCCCGGACCGAGAGTGCGGTCTTGTAGAGGAGCGTCACGATGAGAGCGCCGATCCCGTAGACCCCGAGCCCGATGAGGACCTCCGGCGCCGAGGGGACGTACCGGGTGACGTGACCGAGGGGCGAGGGGTTGAAGCCGGCCACGATCATGCCCAGGCCCTTCTCGATCCAGACCGAGATCACCACGGCCACGCAGGCCACCGCGAGCCACGTCGTCTGGCTCCTCACCGAGGGTCGGAGCAGGATGGCCAGGGCCGCGATCGCCAGGGCCAGTCCGGCCCACATCCACGGGACCAGCTCCCCGTGACCGTCGAGGCCCAGGAACAGGTACTGGAAGTGGGCCACGTGCTCGGGGATCCCGCTGTAGACGGCGGTGAAGACCTCCATCAGGACGAAGAAGAGGTTGGCGAGCATCGCGTAGGTCACGATGGTGGCCAGCTTCTGAATGGCCTTCTCGCCGGCGTCGAAGCGCGTCGTGCGCCGGAGGACGAGGCAGATCAGGATCAGCAGCGCCGGCCCCGAGGCGAAGGCCGAGGCCAGGAATCGCGGGGCCAGGATGGCGGTCATCCAGTAGGGCCGGGCGGCGAGGCCCTGGTAGATGAATGCGGTCACGGTGTGGATGCTGATGGCCCAGGGGATCGACAGGTAGATGATGGGCTTGACCCAGCCGGGAACGGCGGTCCCCTGGTCTTCCGCCTTGAGGGTCTGGTGGGCGATGAGGGCGTTCAGCAGCAGGTAGCCCGAAAGCACCACGGTGTCCCAGAAGAGGATCGACCGCGGGCTCGGGTGCAGGAACATGTTGAAGAGCCGCGTCGGCTGCCCGAGGTCCACGGTGATGAACAGGACGCACATCACCACCGACCCGATGGCGAGGAACTCTCCCAGGATGGCGATGCGCCCGAACACCTTGAAGTCGTGGAGGTAGTAGGGCAGGACCACCATCACCGCCGAGGCGGCGACGCCGACCATGAACGTGAACTGGGCGATGTAGAAGCCCCAGGTCACGTCCCGACTCAGCCCGGTGATGGTGAGGCCCACGGTGAGCTGGCGCAGGTAGAACAGCGACCCCACGGTGATGACGCCGAGGAGGGCGATGATCCAGCCCCAGTATCTGCGGTCTCCGGTCAGTGCTCTCTCGATCATGGGTGCCTCACAGAAGGTAGAAGATCTGGGGCTGGGTCCCCAGGGCGACCTTGCGTCGCACCGAGGGCCGGTCCCGGAGGACCTTGCGGATCTCGGACTCGGGGTCTTCGAGGTCTCCGAAGATCAGGGCCCTGCCCTTGCACGCGGCCACGCACGCGGGTCCCTGTCCCCGGGAGAGACGCTCCTCGCAGAGGTTGCACTTCTCCACCACCCCGCGGGTGCGAGTGGGGAAGTCGGGGGTGAGCTCGTCTACGTGGGGACGGGGGTCGCGCCAGTTGAAGCTCCGGGAGCCGTAGGGGCAGCCGGCGACGCAGTAGCGGCAGCCGATGCAGCGGTGCCAGTCCATCATCACGACACCGTCGTCCCGCTTCCAGGTGGCTCCGGTGGGGCAGACCCGGGTGCAGGGCGGGTTGTCGCAGTGGTTGCAGAAGACCAGGACGTGGGCGTCGCGGAGGTGCTCCGCCTGGAACGCGCTGCTCTGGTCGTGGAGCGCCTCCTCGAAGGGCTCCTTCCAGATCCACTTGACCTCGTCCTTGGGGTTGTCGAAGTGGGGCACGTTGTGGGCCTTGTGGCAGGCGGCGATGCAGTCCTGGCAGTCGGTCTCCTCGCGGCACTTCGCGATGTCGATGGCCATGGCCCAGCGCTTGCCCACCAGCGGCTTATCCGCCGGCCGCGCCGGCCCCGATGCCCTCTCCTCGCCCTTCACCGGGAGGGCCCGGGTTCCCGCCACTCCGAGGGCGGTGGCGCCGGTGAGCTGGAAGAAACGCCTCCTGTTCACAGCCATCTAGAGGCCTCCTTTCGGATCCACGTGGCACTCCCAGCAGTAGGGCTTGACGTCCAGGTAGTCGTGGCAGCGGTCGCAGGAGTTGGCCTTGCTCTGGTGGCAACCGAGGCAGGTCCGGGTCAGGCTCTTGTCGTACCGGCGGCCGTCGGCGGTGGTGTAGACCCGATCGTCGCTGCGGACGACGTCGTCGCGCCAGCTGGAGAGCAGCTGCATGTGCTCACGGCGCATGTACGCCGTGTCGGCCACGCACTGTGTCTCGTCGGCAGGCTTCTCGATCTCGGGAGCGGCCACCTCGTGGCCGCTCGCGACGTTGTACCAGATGGGGACGGTGGCCACCGCCAGGAAGACGACCAGCCCCGGGATGATCTTGCCGGCGTCATACATTGTCGTCCTCCGCGCCTTCCGTGCCGGCCAACGGGTCGCCCCGCAGGTCGGTCTTGCGGTCGTTCTCGCCCTCCATCACCAGGGCGTTGGCCACCAGCTCGTGGACCCCGGAGATCTCGACTCCCGGCGCCCAGTACTCCGCCAGCGGCGGCAGGGTCGCCCGGTCGATGGCGCAGATGCAGGCCATGAGGTTCACCCCGTGCTCATCGCGGACGTGGCGCAGGGCGTTGCCCCGGGGCAGCCCGCCCCGCATCCGCATCTCGATGTTCTCGTCGTTGCCGAGCCCGGCGCCCCCGGCGCAGCAGAAGGTCTCCTCCCGGATGGTGTTCTCCGGCATCTCGAAAAAGTGGTTGCAGACGTTCCGGAGTACGTGACGTGGCTCCTCGAGGAGCCCCACCGCCCGGGCGGGGTTGCACGAGTCGTGGAAGGTGACCCGGCGGTGGTCGTTGCGGCTCGGGTCGAGCTTGAGCTTGCCGTGCTGGATCAGGTCGGAGGTGAACTCGGTGATGTGGACGGTCCTCGTCGAGGCGGCGTTCTCGAAGTGAGTGCCGGTAATGGGCGAGACCGGCTTCTCGAGGAAGTCCGCGGGCCCGTTCATGGTGTCCATGTACTGGTGGACCACGCGCCACATGTGGCCGCACTCGCCCCCGAGGATCCACTTCACACCGAGGCGCCTGGCCTCCGCGTAGATCTTGTAGTTGAGCCGCTTGATGGTCTCGTGGGAGGTGAAGAGACCGAAGTTGCCACCCTCCGAAGCATAGGCGCTGAGGGAGTAGTCGAGGCCGAGGTGCTCGAAGAGGAGCAGGTACCCCATGAAGGTGTAGATGCCGGGGTCGGCGAAGTAGTCGGCGGAGGGGATGACGAAGAGGATCTCCGCGCCCTTCCGGTTGATGCTCGTGTTGACCTTGATCCCCGTGACCTCCTCGAGCTCGTCGACCAGGAAGTCGACGTTGTCCTTGAAGGTGTGGGGCTGGATGCCCATGTGGTTGCCGGTGCGCTGGCAGTTGGCCACTGGCTCCATCACCCAGTTGATGTTCAGGCCCACGAGGTTCATCAGCTCGCGGGCGAAGGCGGTGATCTCCGCGGTGTCGATGCCGTAGGGGCAGAAGACCGAGCAGCGCCGGCACTCGGTGCACTGGTAGAAGTAGTAGTACCACTCCTTCAGCACGTCCTCGGTCAGCTTGCGTCCGCCGGCCAGGCTGCCCAGGATCTTCCCCGCGGCCGTGAAGTCGTTGCGGTAGATGGAACGCAGCAGCTCCGCCCGCAGGACCGGCATGTTCTTGGGGTCGCCGGAGCCCAGGAAGAAGTGGCACTTGTCGGCGCAGGCCCCGCACCGCACGCAGGTGTCCAGGAAGACCTGGAGCGAGCGGTACTTGCCCAGGCGCTCCTTGAAGCCCTTCTGGATGATCTCCTTCCAGTTCTCGGGGAGCTTCCAGTCGGCATCGGTGGGGGACCACTCCCGCGGGTTTGGAAAGCCCATGTACTTGAGGTTCTTCGCCGCGCCGGGGTAGCTCCACGAGCCCCTCCGCGCCTCGAAGTCCACATGGGGGTCCCGCCAGTCGCGCGCGGGCGGACGGTAGGTGATCTGCAGCAGCTCTTCGGGTGTCTTTGTCGTCATCTCGTTAGCCCCTGTCGAGCGGGATCCCCGCTGCCTCCAGCTTGTCCTTGAACTCCTCTTCCCACTGCGCGTAGGTGTGGACTTCCACCTCCGGGTTGATGGGGTTCACGTGCCGACGGCGTCGGTTGTCGTTGGGCATGTTCCGGGTGGGGCTCAGGAAGACGCCGCCCATGTGCATCAGCTTGCTGAAGGGGAAGTATGCGAAGAGAACGCTGACGAAGAAGACGTGAACGTAGAAGGCCAGACCGATGCCCTCGGGCGACGTGGGACGGAGGGTCACGAGGCCGAGGGCGAACTGCTTGGCGGCCAGGAGGTCCACCCTGGTGAAGTAGCGCATGAGGATCCCGGACAGCGCCACCCCGAGGAGCAGGTAGAGGGCGAGGTAGTCGCTCGCCAGCGAGATGTAGCGCACCAGCGGGTTGAAGAACCGACGGCCGAGCAGGTAGACCAGTGCGACCACGATGACCACGTCGGTGAGAAACAACGAGGGCACCGCGACCTGGAAGAGCTCGTCCATCCGCTCCAGCCCCTGGACGAAGGCGGGGACCGGCTCCAGGAAGAACCTCAGGTGCCGAAGAAAGATGATCAGGAAGCTCCAGTGGAATGCCAGGGCCCCGAGCCAGAGGAGACGGTCGGACTGGTGGACCAGCTTCTTTCCCTCGGCGAGGGAGGCCTTCGTGTTCCGGAACAGCGACCGGAAGAAGAGGATCTCCAGCGCCATCCGGACCACCGTCCACTTCGCGTCGGGCGGGCTCTCGAGCCTCTCGGGCTCGATCCAGGGCAGGGATGTCTGCTGCCCGCTCGAGGAGGTGATCTTGAACGGAACCGGTGCCCGGGCCCAGCGCAGGACGCGGTAGACGACACCAAGCAGGAAAACGGTGATGGCCGCGTACGGGATGACGACCCCGAAGAGCGACTCCTGGCCGGCCACCCCGGCTCCGAGCCAGACGGTGCCGAGCAGCACCGCAACGACGATCAATGCGGAAAGGCCGTTCATTCTTGAACTCCCTTCATCCGGCCGTCGGTTTCTTCCTTGTTGTCGGCGGGCTCGCCTTCCGGAACCTCCCGGCCGTACCTCTCGAGCAGGACCGCCACCCGGCGGTGCGACGAGCGCAGGCGGATCTCGAAGAGCTCCTCCCGGCAGCGCGTGTACGTCTCGAACGCCGCCAGGGCCAGGGCGTCGACCCTGGCGTCGAGTTCCGAGAGCGCCGCCTCCAGAGGCCGTTCCTCCGGCGCCCCCGCCAGCACCTCGCGCACCGCGCGCTTCAGGAGGAACACGAAGGCCACCGCCTCGGACGGCGAGAAGTCCTGGACGGCGCGGATGCGCACCAGCGACTCGAGGGCCTCGGGCACGCCCTCGGCGTTTCGCTCCAGGAGAGCCCCGTCGAAGAGCGTCTCGGTCGCCCGGTGAATCGACTGGCCGACCGGGTTCTTGAAGCGGTCTTTCTCCTTGCGGAAGAAGCGGGCTGCCTCCTCCGGATAGGAGTCGAGGACGAAGCCACGCCACCGGTCGAGAGCCTCCGACCGGTGGGGCTGGAGCACGTCGCGCAGGACGAGATCGTGAGCCGTCATCTGACGCTCGAGCGGACAGACGGGAGAGCTCGGCGGGGCTTCGGGGGCCAGGCGGCCCCCGGATGACGCCCGCCGGAGCCCGGTAGAACTAGACGCAGCCGGTGGGCTTGGGCAGTCCCGCCACCTTGCAGGCGCCCTTGGCCGGACCGGACGGGAAGAGCTCGTAGATCTTGTTGAGCTTGAACCCGGTCTCCTTGCAGAGCTTGCGGATCATCGGGGCCACGCCGAACTTCAGGTAGTAGTCGCGCAGGTAGTTGACGACCTTCCAGTGCTCCTCGGTCAGTCCTTCGACACCCTCGGTGGTGGCGATGGCGGCGGCGACCGTTTCGCTCCAGTTCTCTGGCGCGGCCATGAAGCCATCCTCGTCGACCTCGATGGAGACGTCTCCGTGAGTGAACGTGGGCATGTCTTACTCCTCCTTTGCGTTCCCGTCGGCCGTGGCCTCGGGGGAAGCGCTCGTGGTGTCGCTATGGACCAGCGCCTTTTCGGCACGGTCGAGACTCTTGAGAAACTCTGCTCGGGGCTGGTAGCCGAGGCTCGCGGCCCGGGCGCACGCGGCCCGGGCCTCCTCGACCTGATCCGTCGCGAGAAGCCCCACCGCCAGGAAGTAGTGCGCGGCCGGGTGGTTCTCGTCGAGCTCCAGCACGCGGCGGTTGCAGCGCACCAGCTCCTCGGCGTTCTTGAGGTACAGATACGCCTGCCCCATGTTGTAGTGGGCTTCGACGAGGTCGCCCTTGCGCCGGACGGCCTCCTGGTTGGCCTCCAGGCTGCCCTGGAAGTCCCACTTCATCAGGAGCGCTCCGCCGAGGTTGACCCAGGCCTGGACGAGGTTCGGATCCAGCTCGACGGCCCGGCGGTACGCCTTCTCGGCGGCCATCATGCGCCCGCGCTCGGTGTGGGCGAGGCCGAGGTTGAAATGTGCGGCCGCCGAGTCCGGCGCTTCCTCGACCCGCCTCTGCCACCGGGCGACGCGGTCCTGTCTGCTGTCAGCACCCATGCGTCTCGTCTCCTTCGACCGCGTTCGTGAGATTGCGCCAGGCCACGTCCTCACCCGCTCGAGAAGCGTCGACGTGGGGCTCGATCGCAGCGAGCTGGGGCGCGACGAGCTCGGGCGACGACCACGCGACCTCGGCCAGGGCGTCGAGGATCGGAAGGCGCAGTCCGTGGTCCCACGCCATGCGGGCAAGGGCCGAGACGTGGGGTGCCAACAGGTCCGGGGCCCGGCGACCGATCTGCCCCAGGGCGGCAATGCCGTGGACCCCGTTGGTCGCCGCCTCGTCGTTGAGCGCCCACATGAGGCGCCGGACGACCTCGCGGCCGAGCTCGGGGTGGGAGGCGGCGGCGTGGCCGAGCACGCGAGCGGCGCGGTCGCGGACCTCGTCGTCGGGGTCGTAGAGGCGGGCGAGGAGCGGCCGGACGACCCGGGCGTCGGCGACCGCCCGATCCACCAGCTCCGTCTCCCGACCCTGCTGCAGCAACTCCCTGATCTCCTCGCTCAGCCGCATGCGGCCGAGACCTCCGTCCTCTCACGCCTCTCGCCCCGGTACGTGCGGGCCAGGTCCACGAGACCCGGGGCCCACGCCGGGGCTCCCGAGGCGTGCAGGTGCAGGTACGACGCCCAGACCCGGCCCTTGACGATGGCGTCGCGCCCGTCGCCGATCCCCGTTCCGCGTTCGAGGCCCACGACCGTCGCGCCGCGGTCCCCTCCCGCGCTCGTCCGCGAGTAGTGGAACTCGTGCCCCCGCAGGTGGGTCCCGATCTCGAAGAAGGGGTTCGCCCGCTTCACGGTGCCCTCGGCGTAGCCGTGGCCGAAGGGCCGCGGCGTCTGCTCGACGACCACGTCGAGAACGCCCGCCATGGGGTGGGGCACGCCGTCGGTGACGAGTTCCCTCCCGAGGTACATCAGGCCACCGCACTCCCCGTAGACCGGCATCCCGTCGTCCACCGCGGCTCGCAAGGACTCCCTCAGGCCCTGGTTGGCGGCCAGGCGCGGGGCGTAGAGCTCGGGGAAGCCGCCGCCGACATAGACGGCATCCACGTCGGGAAGGGTGTCGCCGGCAAGGGCCGAGAAGAGCACGAGCTGGGCTCCCCGCTCCTCCAGCGCCTCCAGATTCTCGGGGTAGTAGAAGCTGAAGGCCTCGTCCCGGAGGACGCCGATCCGGACCGGCGCGCCCGCCGGCGGCCGCTCGCGGTCGGGGAGCTCCACCGTCGGCGCCCGGCCGGCGATCGCCAGGACCGCGTCCAGGTCGACGTGAGCCTCCACGAGGCGGGCCGCGACGGCGATCGCCTCCTGCGTTCCCGGGTGCTCGGCGGCGGTGACCAGGCCGAGGTGGCGGCCGGGGAGGGGGTCCTCCCCGATCCGGGGCACCGCGCCCAGCACCGGTGGACCGCCGGCCTGCTCCAGGGCCGCGCGGATCACGTGCTCCTGGCGCGACGTGGCGACCCGGTTGAGGACGACCCCGGCCAGCGGGACGTCAGGGTCGAGGGCTCGACACCCCAGCACCAGCGCCGCCACCGTGCGCGTCGACTTCGTGACGTCGACGACCAGGACCACCGGGGCCCCGACGCGCTTGGCCAGCTCCGCGGTGGAGTGGGTCCCGGCGGCGTCGAAGCCGTCGAACAGGCCGCGGTTGCCCTCGACGAGAGCCAGCCCCGCCGACGCGCCCCGCGACAGGATGTCGCCCAGGGCCGCGCTGTCGTGGAGGAAGGTGTCGAGGTTGCGTCCCGGTCGCCCCGTCGCTGCTCCCAGCCACGCCGCGTCGATGTAGTCGGGTCCCTTCTTGAAGGGCGCCACGTCGACGCCGCGCTTCCTCAGGGCCGAGGCGATCCCCAACGAGACGAGGGTCTTCCCACTGTCACCCGAGAGGCCGGCAACGACGAGACGGGGCGTGGTGAGTCGCACTCAGCGGGTATCCCTTCCCTGGTTCATCTACACAAGATCCAGGAAGCCGCACGGGCACTCGGGCCCACACTTCTTGCAGCCGTCGCAGGTGCTCAGGTCGATCTTGTAGTAGTGGCCCTGGGTGGGCTGCTGGATCTTCTTGAAGACGTTGGTCTGGCAGTACATCCAGCAGCGCTCGCACCCGAAGCAGTTCCCGCAGCTGAAGCAGCGGGTCGCCTCCTCGAGGGCGGCCTCCTGGGTGATACCGAGATCGACCTCGTCCATGGGCTTCGCCAGGCGCTCCTCGGCGGACAGCACCTTCCGCTCGGCCCGGGGCTTCTCGTCGTAGTAGTCCAGCTTGATCCGGTCGGTTCCGATCGTGGGGCCCGTCTTCCACCGACGCGGCTCTTCACCCCGCAGCGTGGCGTGGATGCTCTCGGCGGCCTTTCGACCCTGTCCGATGGAGATCGTGGCCAGGCCCAGGGCCAGGGTGTCGCCGCCGGACCAGACACCCTCGATGGCGGTGCGTCCCCACTCGTCCACGTCGAGCCACGAGCCCTTGGTCTCGATAGCCCCGAGGGTGGACCAGTCGGGGGCCTGGGACACGGCCATGATCACCGAGTCCGCCTCCATGTCGTAGACGTCGCCCTCGATGGGAACCGGGCGCCGGCGGCCGGAATCGTCGGGCTCCCCGAGCTCCATGCGCTGGACCGACAGCTTCGCGATCTTGCCGTCGTCGCCGCGCTCGATCCGGGCCGGCGCCGCCAGGAACTCGATCTTGATGCCCTCCTCGAGGGCCTCCTCGATCTCGCGCTCGATGGCCGGCATCTCCGCCCGGGTCCGGCGGTAGAGGATCGTCACCTCGGCCCCCATGCGCCGCGACATGCTCGCGGCGTCGGAGCTGAGGCGGAGCGACACCCGGGCGGCATCGATGGCGGTGTCCCCTCCGCCCACGATCACGACCTTGTCTCCGAGATCGAGGGTCTCGCCGCTGTTGGCCTTGTTGAGGAACTCGGTGCCGGTGAAGACGCCGGGGCCCTCCTCGCCGGGGAGGCCCATGGTCTTGCCCTTGTGGGCACCAATGCCGACAAAGACCGCGGCGTAGTCCTTCTTCAGGTTCTCGAGGGTGGTGTCCTTACCGATGGTGACGCCGGTCTTCAGCTCCACGCCGAGGTCGAGGATGCGCTGAATCTCGGCGTCGATGATGTCGCGGGGAAGACGGTACTGGGGGATCCCGTAGCGCAGCATGCCCCCGGGCTTCTCGAAGGACTCGAACACCGTGACCTTGTACCCGCGCCGGGCCAGCTGGTAGGCGCAGGACATCCCGGATGGACCCGACCCGACGACGGCGACCTTCTCCTCGTGCGGGCCGCCGTTCTCTAGAGGCCTGAGGGCCAGCTTGCGCTCGATGGCCCAGTCGCCGATGAAGCGCTCCACGGAGTTGATGTCGACGGCCCCGTCCTTCTCGTTGCGGTTGCACTTCGCCTCACACGGATGGGGGCACACGCGCCCCATGACCGACGGGAAGGGGTTGGTCTCGACCTCGGTGTACCAGGCGGCGTCGCAGGCCTCCTCGAGGCTCAGCCCGATCTTCTCGCGCTGGGCGATGGTGGTGAGCCAGCCGCGGATGTCGTTGCCGCTGGGGCAGTGGCCGGTGCAGGGGGGCAGCTTCTCCACGGCCTGGGGACGGAGCGAGGAGATCTCGCTGGGGGAGCCTCCGCCACCTGTGGACCGGGCCTTGAAAGGCGTCGCGTCCTTCTTCTTCTTCAGCAGTCCCATCTCAGTTGCCTCCTCGCGGTTCGGCCCCGTCGGTCGCGGTGTGAGCCACGGCTACGCGTACGGATACAGGTTCTTCTTGAACTTCTCGAGCTCGCCCAGGAGCTTGTCGTGCTTCTGCTCGTCGTAGATCAGATAGTCGATCAGGGTCTTCTGGACGAAGAACGGGCAGTCCTTGGCCAGTGCCTTTCCCAGCTTGATGGTCTTCCGCTCCGCCTCGTCGTGCTTCTCGATCTCGTCCCAGATGACCGCCAGGTCCTCGGGCTTCAGCTGCACCGGGGTCCGGGTGAGGCTGTCGATGATGAACTGCTGCACGCGGTGGTGCTGCACCGAGTCGTTGCGGATGATCTCCATGACCTGGCGGACGAGGAGGTTGTCGCTCTTCTCCATGAGCTCGGTGCAGGTGTCGATCGCCTCGCGCTCGATCCCCTGCCACTGCTTCATGACGTCGACCATCTCCTTCGTCCGCTGCGATCCCGTCTTCTTCTTCGCGGCCTTCTTCCGGGCCACCTTCAGTTTTGGCATGACTGTCTCCCTTGGGTGTTCAGATCCCGAGTGCGGGGGCCGGAATGCGCCGGCCCCCGTCCGTTCGATCGTCCCGGCCGCTCGCGGGAGCGGCCAGACCTCACGCGCTTTCCGGCGGGAGCGTGACGTAGCTGCCCCCGACATAGCTGTAGATGCAGCGACCGGAGTCAATGAGCGAGCGGATGGCCAGCTTGCACGTCTTCTTGTCGCAGGCGTCCCCGTACTGCTCGATCATGGCCTTGGTGAGGTCCATGGCCTTGAGGTTCTTCTTGCCTTGGGTCGACTTCACCAGCTCGTACATGGCGTTGGCGACGTCGTCCACCGACGGCTCTGTCATCGGTCTCTCCTAGTGCTTGAGCTGCGCCGACCGCTTGTAGGTCTCGCCGGCGTGGGTGAAGTCGTCGATGTGATACCGGGTGAAGGGGATGTCCGCGAGCTTGAAGAAGCGCGGCCAGCCGATCCGCTCGATCCACTCGCCCATCCGCTCGTGCTTGCGAGCGTTCTTCGCGTAGACGCTCACGAGGTTCTTGACCGCGTCCACGACCTCGGGCCACCGCGGCGGGTTGTTGGGCAGGAAGGGCACGGCGAGCTTGGAGAACATCGGCTCGTGGCGGGCGTTGGAGACCTTGCCGCCGACCCAGATCGAGATGCCGTCGGTCTTCGCGTTGTTGATCTTCACCGAAGGACAGACGGTGTAGCAGTTGCCGCAGTACATGCACTGCTCGTCCTCGATCTCGACCGAGGGCTTGTCGTTGACCGTGGCCGGGCGGATGGCCCCGGTGGGGCAGGACGACACCAGGGTCGGAATCTCGCAGACCTTGGGCAGCTCGTCGTGATCGATCGTCGGAGGCCGGGTGTGAACGCCGAGGATCGCGATGTCGGAGCAGTGGACCGCGCCGCACATGTTCAGGCAGCAGGCGAAAGCGATGCGGAGCTTGGCCGGCATGTCCATGTTGGCGAAGTGCGGATACATCTCGTCCATGACCGACTTCACGACGCCGGAGGCGTCGGTCGCCGAGGAGTGGCAGTGCACCCAGCCCTGGGTGTGGACGATGTTCGAGATGGCGTTGCCGGTCCCGCCCACGGGGTAGCCGAGGTCCTCGAGCTCCTTCTTCAGCGGCTTGATCTTGGACTCGTCGGTCAGCAGGAACTCCACGTTGTTGCGGCTGGTGAAGCGGAGGTAGCCCTCGCAGTACTTGTCGGCGAGGTCGGCGAACTGGCGGATGGTGCTGATGGCCAGCAGCCGCGGGCTCGCCGCGCGCACTGAGAAGAGCTTGTCGCCGGACTCGGCCACGTGCAGCAGCACGCCCGGCTCCGGGATCTCGTGATAGGCCCACTTGCCGTAGTTCTTCTTCACCACCGGGGGAAGGAACTTGTCGTACTTGGGGGGCCCGATGTCGGTCTTACGCTCAGGGGTCGCCATGTTTTTCCTCCTCGGGCCGCGCTATTCGGCGCCCTGCTCGACGATCTCATCCTGGAAGAAGATGTAGGGGTTGGTCCGCGGGTGGCTGATCATCTCGGGGACCGGGTCGAGCCCGATCTGCTCCAGGAAGGTGCCCAGGCCCACGCGCTGGATGAACTCCCCGACGCGCTCACGGTTCTTGCCGTGCTCGCCCCAGAAGTCCCAGATGGCTTCCGCCAGCTCCTTGAGGTCCTCGAAGGGAGGCTCCATCTCGAGGAAGGGCACGAAGACCGCGGCCAGCAGCGCTCCGCCGATGATGGGAGCCTTGGCCCCGATGAGGATGGTGGCGCCCCTCTCCTTCCCGGGCTTCAGGGCCTTCGGAAGGACGTTGATGCAGTGCATGCACTTCACGCACTCGCCGTTCTCGATGTCGAGCTTCTTCCCGTCCCAGGCCATGCACTTCGAGGGGCAGAGCTCGCAGACCTCTCGCTCGATGTCGGTGCCGGCCTTGGCGTACTCCTGCACCTTGGCCTGGTCCACCTGGATGTCGTCCTTCCAGGTCCCGATGATCGACATGTCGGAGCGGGCCACCGAGGCCACGCAGTCGTTCGGGCAGCCCGCGAACTTGAACTTGAACTTGTAGGGGAAGGCCGGACGGTGCAGCTCGTCCTGGTAGTTCTGGGTGATGTCGTAGCACGCCTCGAGAGTGTCGTAGCAGGCCCACTCGCAGCGGGCGGGTCCCACGCAGCAGCTCGGGGTACGCATGTCCGAGCCGGACCCGCCCAGGTCCCAGCCCTTCTCGGTGAGCTTCTTGAAGGTGGGCTCCAGGGCCTCGGTCTTGGAGCCGAGGAAGATGATGTCTCCGGTGGAGCCGTGCATGTTGGTGAGGCCGGAGCCGTGCTCGTCCCAGATGTCGCAGATCTCCCGGAGCGCGGCCGAGGTGTAGAACCAGGCCGAGGGCTGGTTGACGCGGTAGGTGTGGAACTCGGCGACCTCGGGGAACTCCTCCTGCAGGTCCGAGTACCGGCCGATGACGCCCCCACCGTATCCCAGGACACCCACCAGGCCGCCGTGCTTCCAGTGGCCGATGTGCTCCTCGTAGGACCGCTCCAGGACGCCGAGGAGATCCTGCACCATGGGACGGTCAGCTTCCTTCTTGATCTCCTTGATGAAGCTGGGCCACGGCCCCTTCTCGAGCTCGTCGAGAAGCGGTGTGGCCGGGGTCTTCTTCTTGGTCATTGATACTCCTTTCGACGGCTAGATCCGT
>JAJDNS010000124.1 GCA_022340585.1 Acidobacteriota bacterium | reverse complement strand
CCCCAGTCTCAGTCGCCTTCCTCCGCCCCCAAGAGCGCGGACAGCGTGTCCCGCAAGAGCTCGAGCTCCCGCTCCAGCATGTCCCTGGCGGCGGGGGCGTCGCCGATCTTGCCGCTCTCGCCCATTTGCTGGAGGCGCGCCGCGGCCTCGGTGACTTTCCGGGCCGCGAAGTTCGACACCGCCCCCTTCAGGGTGTGGGCGGCGGCCTGCAGCCCGGGCGCGTCCTTCGCCTCGATGGACTTGCGGATGAGGGCCACGAGGCGGGGAGCATCGTCCAGGAACAGGTCGATCAGCTCGCAAAGGGCCTTGCGGTCGCCGCCGACGCGCTCGAGGAGACGTGTCTCGTCGATGACCTTGGTGTCGGGCACATCGGTGGGCGCGGGGGTCCTCCGTCCTGGATCCAGGGCGCTCTCGATCGCGCCGAAGAGCTCCTTCGCGCGCAGGGGCTTCGCCACGTAGGCGTCCATCCCGGCGTCGAGGCACCGCTCGGCGTCACCCTTCACGACGTGAGCGGTCAGGGCCACGATGGGGACGTGGCCTCCGGTCGACCGCTCTCGCTTTCGGATGGCCCGGGTGGCCTCGAGGCCGTCGAGCTCCGGCATCTGCAGGTCCATGAGGACGAGGTCGAACTCGTGCCGCTCGAGCGCGGCCAGGGCCTCGGTCCCCGTGCTCACCACCACCGCCGCGTGGCCCGCGCGGTCGAGGAAGCCCATCACGACCTGCTGGTTGACGACGTTGTCCTCGGCGACGAGGACCCGCAGGCGCCGGTATCCCTTCGATTGGGGCACCG
This sequence comes from Acidobacteriota bacterium, assembly GCA_022340585.1. GTDB lineage: Bacteria > Acidobacteriota > Vicinamibacteria > Fen-336 > Fen-336 > JAJDNS01. The sequence goes on along the minus strand of JAJDNS010000124.1, from coordinate 14,995 downwards.
CGGTGGGCGGTGTCCGCCGGACCGGTGGGCCGGGACGGCGCGCGAGAACCTGCGCGATCGTGTCGAAGAGGTCGGAACGCTTGATGGGCTTGGACAGGTGGGAGGCGACGCCGAGCTCGAGGCAGCGGGCCCGGTCCCCGGGGCGGGCGGAGGAGGTCAGCATCATGATCGAGGCGCCCACGATCTCGGGATGCTCCCGGATGCGCTCGGCCGCCGTGAACCCGTCCATTCCCGGCATGTTCCCGTCGAGCAGCACCAGCGGGTAGGGGTCGCCGTCCCGGGCGGCCTTCTCCAGCTCCTCGAGGGCGGCCTTGCCCCCCGCCACCGCCGTCGGGAGCATCTCCCATTGGCCGAGCATCTCCTCCAGGATGCGGCGATTGGTGGCGTTGTCGTCCACCACCAGGACGCGCAGACCGCGGAGCGACTCCGGGGCCCGGCGCCGGGGCTCGGTCCGGGCCGGAAGGCCGAAGGGGCAGGTGAAGGTGAACCGGCTGCCCCGGTCGGGCTCGCTCTCGACCGCGAGGGAGCCGCCCATGAGGCGGACGAGCCGGGCGGCGATGGCGAGGCCGAGCCCGGTCCCCCCGTACTCGCGGGTGGTGGACTCGTCGGCCTGGGCGAAGGCCTCGAAGATGACGGACTGCTTGTCGGGAGGAATCCCGATCCCGGTGTCGGTCACCACGAATCGCAGGACGGCCTCTCCCCCTTCCACCGACTCCTTCTCGACGTGGAGGAGGACCTCGCCCTCCTCGGTGAACTTGACGGCGTTGCCGACCAGGTTGAGGATGACCTGCTTGAGGCGGGGGGCGTCGCCGATGAGCGCCTCGGGGACATCGGGGGCCACCCGGCAGACGAGCTCCAGCCCCTTCTCGTGAGCCCGCAGGCCGAGCGTACGCAGCGTGTTCTCCAGGGCGTCCCGGAGGTCGAAGTCGACCGGGCTCAGTTCGAGCATCCCGGCCTCGATCTTCGAGAAGTCGAGGACGTCGGTGATGAGTCCGAGGAGGGTCTCCGCGGCGTCGCTGAGCGTCCCGACGTACTCCCTCTGGTCGGCGCTCAGCGGCGTGTCCTGGAGAAGCTCCGTCATGCCGATCACCGCGTTCATGGGTGTGCGGATCTCGTGGCTCATGTTCGCCAGGAAATCGCTCTTGGCTCGATTGGCGGCATCCGCGGCCTCGCGGGCCTCCTTCAGCTCGGCCGCCGCGCGTCTCTGCTCGGTCACGTCGCGGACCGAGCAGTAGATCAGCCCATCCTTCTCCACCGGTATCGAGTTCCAGGACATCCATCGGTAGGAGCCGTCCTTGCGCCGGTACCGGTTCTCGAAGAGCAGAACGCTCTCACCTCCCGACAGGTGGTCGGCCTCGGCGACGGTGGTCTCGCGGTCGTCGGGATGCACGAAGTCCATGTAGGGGCGGGAGGTGAGCTCCTCCGCGGAGTATCCCAGGGTCTCTTCCCACGCGGGGTTCACCCGCAGGAGGTACCCCTCGAAGTCGGCGATGCAGAACATGTCCCGCGACACGCGGAAGAGGGTGGCCAGGTCCTCCTCCGCGCGCTTGTGCTCCATGAACTGCCCGACCTGGCTGGCGATGGTGGTGAGCATCTCCAGGAGTCCGAGATCGGGCTCGGGGATGTCGGGGGCGAAGAACTCCAGCACGCCGAGGAAGCGGTCCTTGTACAGGATGGGAACGCCGAGGGCGGTTTGCAGGCCGCGCTCCGTCGCGACCCCGGACCGGGGGAAGCCGGGCTCGAGGGACACGTCGGGAATCCAGACGGGCTCGCCCCGCGACCAGACGCGCCCGGGGAGGCCGAGACTCGGCTCGAGCGTGGTCTCGCGGTTCTCGTCGGCGAGGCCCGCGGCCGGACCCGAGGGCTCGGTCCAGGTCTCGACACAGCTCAAGACGCCCCCCGTGGGGTTGACCCGCCACAGGCCGCCGTAGGACCAGTCGAGGGTCTCGCAGATGGCCCGGAGGATCCGTGGTGCCGCCTCGGGGAGCGAGCCCGCCTCGGCCAGGGCCCGCACCGTTGCGTACTCGGCGTGCAGGCGCCGGACGGCATAGTCTTCCGGGAGCGGCCGCGCCATCGTCTTCAATCCTCTGCCGGCAACGGCGGTCGTCGACCGGGCACGCCCCAGGGCCACCCGCTCGGCGCCCACCTGTTCGAGTAATGGGGTGGACCATGCTACCTCGGTTCCCCCCTCCGGTCACCGTCCTTTTCCTTCTCCCCCGGCCGGGGAGCGGAGCTCCCTCCCGATTCCGCGCGGGTCCTCCTCGCCCTGGAGCCCTCGGGGCACTATAGTGGGGCCTCCTGCCACGGAGGTACCCCATGGCCCGCACCATGAGAGCACTCGTCAAGTCCCGGCCCGAGCCCGGTCTCTGGATGGAGGAGGTGCCCGTCCCCGAGCCCGGGATCAACGACGTGTTGATCCGGATCCTGAGGACCGGCATCTGCGGCACCGACGTCCACATCTACAACTGGGACGACTGGGCCCAGAAGACGATCCCCATGGGGCTGGTGGTCGGCCACGAGTTCGTCGGTCGCGTCGAGGCCATCGGCAGCAACGTGACGGGATTCGAGCCCGGAGACCTGGTCAGCGGTGAGGGCCACATCGTGTGTGGACGCTGCCGCAACTGCATGGCCGGACGACGGCACCTCTGTCCCCACACCCAGGGTGTGGGCGTGAATCGGGCCGGCGCGTACGCGGAGCTCATCTGCATTCCCATGACCAACGTCTGGGGCGCCGACCCCTCGATCTCGCTGGACGTCCTCGCGTGCTTCGACCCCTTCGGGAACGCGGTCCACACCGCGCTCACCTTCGACGTCCTCGGGGAGGACGTCCTCGTCACCGGGGCCGGCCCCATCGGGCTCATGGGGGCCGCGGTGGCCCGTCACGCCGGGGCACGGCACGTGGTGGTGACCGATCCCAACCCGAGCCGTCGTGCCCTGGCCGGCCGGATGGGCGCGACCCTGGCCGTCGACACGCGGGAGCGCCCGCTCACCGAGGTCCAGGAGGAGCTGGGGATGAAGGAAGGCTTCGACGTCGGCCTCGAGATGTCCGGCAACGGCGGCGCCTTCCGCGAGATGCTGGCCAACATGTGCCACGGCGGAAAGGTCGCCATGCTGGGGATCCCGAGCGAGCCGATTACCATCGACTGGAACACGGTGATCTTCGATAGCCTGACGATCAAGGGGGTCTACGGCCGCGAGATGTACGAGACCTGGTACAAGATGACGGTCATGGTCCAGAGCGGGCTCGACATCACCCCGATGATCACCCACCGCCTGCTGGCCGAGGATCACGAGAAGGGCTTCGCCGCGTTGCGGAGCGGGGAGGCGGCCAAGGTCGTCCTGACCTGGGCGGAGGAGTGAGCCCTCTACTTCTCCCCGAGCACCCCGAACCGGAAGCGCTCGATCTCTGACGGGGTGTGCTCCCGCTCCATGATGGCCTCGATCCGGGCCACGATCTCGGGGTGCTCGGCCGAGACGTCGTCTTCCTCGCGGTCGCTCTCCAGGTCGTAGAGCTCGACCGTCATGTTCCCGTCGAACATGTTGCGGCGGACGCCCTTCCACTTCCCGAGGCGGACCGCCTGCTGGCCCCCGTACGAAGGGAACTCCCAGTAGAGGAACTCGTGCCGGGATTGCCCCTCGGCCTTGCCGAGGAGAACCGGTGCGAAGCTGATGCCATCGATGTCGTCGGGCACGGTTCCGCCGCCGATCTCGCACAGGGTGGGCAGGACGTCCCAGAAGGCGGAGACATGGTCCGTGGTCGTTCCCGGCGCGATGCGGCCCGGCCAGCTCGCGATCATCGGAACTCGGATCCCTCCCTCGTAGACCGACCCCTTCCCGCGACCGCTGTCGCTGCGGAAGGGCCGGGCGCTGTCGAAGAAGGCGCTGTCGGCGCCGCCGGCGTAGGTCGGGCCGTTGTCGCTCGTGAAGACGACGAGGGTCCTCTCCCGGAGACCGAGCTCGTCCAGCTTCTCCAGGATCCGTCCCACCTGCTCGTCGAGGGTGGAGACCATCGCCGCGTAGGTGGCACGGGGAGTCCGGTTGGGGAAGTAGGACGTTCCGGTGTAGGGCTCCTCTGGGCCCAGCTTCTCCTGGTAGTGCTTCACCCACCGCTCCGGCGCCTGCAGTGGAACATGGGGAATGGGGGACGCGAAGTCGAGGAAGAAGGGCCGATCGCGATTCTGCTGGATGAACCGGAGGGCCTCCTCCAGCATCAGGTCGGGGGCGTACTCCGTGAGCCAGTACCGCGAGTAGCTCTGCGGGTCGTTCGGGTCGGCCCCCTCTTGGAGGGGCGTGTTGGGCGGCACCATCTCGTTGTCGAGGGGGACCTTCTCCCGGTTCTTCCAGAGGTGGACGGGGAAGTAGGTGTGGGCCTGGCGCTGGCAGTTGTAGCCGAAGAAGAAGTCGAAGCCCTGCTCGTTCGGGATACCCTCGGTGAGCGGTCCTCCGAGACCCCACTTGCCCACGAACCCGGTCGCGTAGCCCGCCTCCTGGAGCAATCGCCCGAGGGTCCGCGTTCCCGCGGGCAGGGGGCGCTGTCCCTCGAGGTTCGGGTCCGCGGCCATCTTCGCGAAGTCCCAGACGTCGCCCCGGTCGCCCATCTCGTCGTTCCCGCGGATCCAGGCGTGGCCGGTGTGGAGCCCGGTCATGATCACCCCCCGCGAGGGCGCACAGACCGGGGACCCGGAGTAGTGATCGGTGAAGCGCATTCCCCCGCGGGCCAGGGCGTCGATGTTCGGGGTCTCGATGATCTCCTGCCCGTAGACGCCCACCTCGCCGTAACCCAGATCGTCCGCGAGAACGTACACGATGTTCGGGGGGGGCGCGGGCTCCGGCTCGGCCGGTGGCCCGCTCGTACACGCGCCCAGGGCCCCCACCAGCAGCAGTGCCGCGACGGCCTCCCCGGTGCTCGTTCCGGATGTCCCGATCATTGGTGCCCTCCTTCGTCCGCCGTGATTCTATCGCCGAGGCTACGGCAACGCGTTCGTCGGCCTGGAGCGTCAGCGGTGAGACCCGGGTCAGCCTGAGCCGAGGGCGCGCCCGACCTGGCGGCGGTGGTGCTCGAGGTGCGACTGCATGAACGCGAGGGTGTCGGGCAGCCCCATCAGCCCGACGAGGGCGTGGCGAAACACCAGGCGGTCGAGGATCTCCTCCGGAAAGGCCTCGAGGAGCGTCTTCCAGCCGGTCCGCACCTCGTTCCATCGGGCCCGGAGCTCCACGGGATCGATCTCCTCGGGGACCTCGGCGACGACCGCGGGTGCCTTGAAGCGCAGGGGCGAGACCATCGCGGCCTGCAGACCGAGAAGCCGAAGGCGGCTGGCGAGGCCCGCCCGGGGAAGGCTGGTTCCCCCCTGCATCTTCCTGGAGACATAGCGCAGAGTCCCCAACTCGGCGGCGATGACGTGGTGGAGCACCTGGAGAGCGGACCAGCCGCCGTCGGCCCTCGGGCGGTTCAGCGCCCCGCGGTCGTGTCCTTCCAGGTGCCCCAGGACCTGCCGGCGTGTGCCCTCGAGCCGGTCGAAGCTTTGCTGCAGCTGCTCGTTCACTCCAGGCCCCTCCCGGCCGCGGCCGCGTTCCTGCCGCTCAGTGTGTCCATTCTCCCACCTCGAAACCGCCTGACTACCGCGCCCTCTCCTGCCACTCCGCCCACGACTGCCGCAGACGGGTCAGCACCGGCTCCCATTCCTTCCGTCCCGCCAGGTTCTCGAGCTCCTGGGGGTCTCGTCCGAGGTCGTACAGCTCCTCGATGACCGGGCGCTCATCCACGTAGCGAATGTACTTCCACTCCTCGGTGCGCACTCCCTCCATCTTCGGAAGGCGCGGGTGCTCGAACAGGTGCTCGTAGAAGAAGTCGGTCCGCCACTCCGGCCCTTCGCCGCGCACCAGGGGCACCAGGCTCTCACCCTGCATCGACGCCGACGGCTCGAGCCCGGTGAGCTCCAGCAGGGTCGGTCCGATGTCGATGTTGAGCGCCATCTCTGGACGCGCGCGACCGCGGGCCTCCTCCGGCAAGCGGGGGTCGTACACGAGAAGGGGCACGCGGATGGACGCCTCGTGGGGCGTCCACTTGCCGGCCAGGCCGTGCTCCCCGAGGAAGAAGCCGTTGTCACCGGTGTAGACGATGGCGGTGGTGTCGGCCAGGCCTCGCTTCTCGAGCTCCGCGCGGAGGCGTCCCACGACGCGGTCGATACCGGTCACGAGCCGGTAGTAGCCCTTCACCGACTCCTGGTAGCGGGAGGGGCCCCAGAAGCGGATGGCCCACCGCAGCCGGGCCTCCGAGTCCTGGAGGGAGCGGGGCAGGCGGTCGAAGAACTGCGGCAGGGCCGAGACGGGGGGCTCGATCTCGACGTCTTCGTAGAGGTCGCTCAAGGCCGGGTCATACGGGAACGGGGTGTCGGTGATGTCGTAGGAGTCCTGCACGTGGGCGGCCTTGAAGCTCACCGAGAGGCAGAACGGTCGATCGGTCGGGGCCGTGCTCACGAACTCGATGGCCTGGTCCCCCATGACGGACGTCAGGTGTCGCGTCTCGCCGTTCACCTCGAGGACGAACCTGCCCTGCCCCGGGAACGTGCGGTCGTAGTCGAAGTAGTCCTTCGGCGGATCGCCCACGCCCCACTTCCCGATGAAGCCGAGGTGGTATCCGGCGGCCTTCATCCGGCCGAGGTAGGACTCGGCAAGCTGGGTGGGGGAGAGCTCGGTCTCGAAGCCCCAGATGCCGTGGCGCCGGGCGTACTGACCGGTGATGAACGAGGCCCGGCTGGTGACGCAGATCGAGGTGGTGACGAACATGTGCTCGAAGCGGACGCCCTCGCTCGCCAGCTGGTCCAGCTCCGGGGTCTGGATCACGGGGTTGCCGTACGACCCCAGGGTGTCCCATCGCTGGTCGTCCGCCAGCAGGAAGATGACGTTCATGGGCCGCTCGGCGGCCTGGGCGAAGGCGGCTGACGCGAGGGTGGCCAGCAGCAGGATGGGGGCCCGGCGTCGTGTCTTCATTGGCGTTCCTCCCTCCCCGAAGCTCACAGGGCGTCTTCCAGGATGCGGTGGAGCTCGGGGTCGGCGAGCTCGATGGGGTTGCCGCGCATGCTGCTGGCCTCGCGCGACTGGGCCACGGCGGCGGGGATGTCCGCGGGCGTCAGGCCGTGGGCCGCGAGACCGGGAATCTTCAGGGCCTCGGCCAGGTCGCCGACCCACGCGGCCGCGGCTTCCGGGGCGGCATCGGGGCGTCCCGTGAGGATCCGCGCGACCTCGGCGTACCGCCCGAGCACGGGGCTGCCCGTCGCCCGTTGCCGGAGCGCGCCGACGTTGGCGGTGATCACGCCGGGGAGCAGCCGCGCGCACAGCGCCCCGTGGGGCGCCCCGAGCCGGCCGCCCAGGGGGCCCGCGAACCCGTGTACCGCGCCCAGCCCGGCGTTGGCCAGGGCCATCCCGCCGTAGAGGCTGACGAGGGCCATGTCCTCACGGGCGTCCAGATCGGCGCCATCCTCGTACGCGCGCCGCAGCGAACGCGCGGCTCGAGCGAGACCGTCCCGGCACAGCACGTCGGTCAGGGGGTTCGCCCGGCTCGAGACGAAGGGCTCGAGAACCTGGGTCAAAGCGTCCAGCCCGGTGCTCGCGGTGACGTCGGGAGGAACGGTCCTCGTGAGCGCGGGGTCCAGCAGGGCCACCCGGGGAAGCATCAGGACGCTGCGCAGGCTGACCTTGACCCGGTGCTCCGGGGAAGCCAGCACCGCGTTCCGCGTCACCTCCGAGCCGGTGCCCGAGGTCGTCGGCACCGCGACGAAGGGAGCCGACGGCCTCTCGATCTTCCGGCCGGCCCCGATCACCTCGAGGTAGTCGAGGGGCTCGCCGCCGTTCGTGAGCAGGGCGGAGATGGCCTTGGCTCCGTCGAGGACCGAGCCCCCGCCGACGCCGACCACCACGGCGCAGTCGGCCTCTCTCGCCCGGCCCGCGCCCTCGCTGGCGACCGCGGTGGTGGGCTCGGCGGTGATGCGAAACGGCGTGACGTCCACGCCGGCCTCCTCCAGCCGCTCGCGGACGCCGGTGCGCCCGGGCTTCGAACCCGTCACCACGAGGGCGCGGCGACCGAGCGAGCGCACCCTCGCCCCGAGGCTCTCGAACGAGCCGCGGCCAAAGACGACCTCGGTGGCGGTGGCGAACTCGAAGCCCATGGCTCTCAGGCCCCGGGTGTCTCCCAGCCCGGGTCGTCGGGTGCGACGTTCCGGTACTTCGTTCGCGAGCGCGGCTCCTCCAGCATGCTCTCCACGGTGTCCCGCCATCTTGCGTAGTGCGCCGTCTCCTTGTGCTTCGCGGGATCGGCCTCGGTGCGGTAGACCTCGAGAAGCGCGAACTGCGTGGGGCGGTCGACCTCCTGGAGGAGGTCGAACCGGGCGACCCCTGGCTCCTTCAGGCTCTCGCGAGCGTTCTCGAGGCTGGCCTGGCGGAAGGCCTCGACGTACTCGACCTTGACGTGGGCGTAGACGTGGACGATGACCATGGCCGCTCTCCCTCCAATCGTTCCCGCCAGGATTCTAAGGGGTCGCGTTCCGAATCACGACCCGGGCCGGGGTACGATGGACTCTCCCCGGCTGGATCCCCGGTGCGCACCGGGCTCACCCTGCACGAGGGGTCCCGGGGGCGTGAAGCTCGAGCGATCGACGGCGAGGAGAGCGCGAATGAACTGGATCATGGCAGGAGCGCTGTGGGGCCTGATCGGAGTGGCTCTGGGCGCCTTCGGCGCGCACGGGCTCAAGGCCGTGGCGACCGAGCAGGGGCTGGCCTGGTGGGAGACCGCCGCCCGGTATCAGCTCATCCACGCGGTGGCCCTGGTCCTCCTGGGCCTCCTCCAGTACCACCGCCCCGGGGGCGCCGGGGCCGGCTGGTCCTTCCTCCTGGGGAGCGCGGTCTTCAGCGGGACGTTGTACGCCATGGCCCTGGGGGCGCCCCGGTGGCTGGGTGCGGTCACCCCGGTGGGGGGCCTGGCCATGATGCTCGGCTGGCTGCTGCTGGCTCTCCACGCCCGCGGCTGAGAGCGTGACGCACCTGCACGTCCTCCGCGACCTCGTCGTGCTGTTCGGGGCGGCCCTGGTGGTCGTCCTCGTTCTGCGGCGCATCCGCCTGCCCACCATCGCCGGCTTCCTCGTCGCCGGGGCCCTCATCGGTCCCAGCGGCTTCGGGTGGATCCGCGACGTTCAAGAGATCGAACGCCTCGCCGAGATCGGTGTCGTCCTGCTCCTTTTCACCATTGGCCTCGAGTTCTCGTTGAGGGAGCTGCGCCGGCTGGGTCCCGTGCTTCTCGTGGGTGGAGGCTTCCAGGTCACCCTGACCGTGCTCGCGGTCACCCTGGCCGCTGTCCACGCGGGCTTCTCGCCGTTCGAGGGGGTCTTCTTCGGCTTTCTGGCCGCCCTCTCCTCGACCGCGATCGTGCTCAAGGGTCTCGCCGAGCGGGGCGAGACCGACGCCCCCCACGGCCGGCTCATCGTCGGGGTGCTGCTCTTCCAGGACCTCTGCGTCGTCCCGATGATCCTGCTCGTTCCCATGCTCGCCGGGCAGGGCGGGGGCGCACTGGCGGTGGCGAAGGCCCTGGGGACGGCGGCGCTCGTGGTGGTGGCGACGCTCCTCCTGGCTCGCCGGGTGGTCCCGCAGGCGCTCCACCTCGTGGCTCTCAGCCGGGGACGCGATCTCTTCATCCTGGCCGTGGTCGTCACCTGTGCCGGCATCGCGTGGCTCACCTCGCTGGCCGGCCTCTCGCTCGCCCTCGGGGCCTTCCTCGCCGGGGTGGTGCTGGCCGATTCCGAGTACGGCCACCAGGCCTTCGTCGACATCCTGCCGCTGCGGGAGATCTTCACCAGCCTCTTCTTCGTCTCCATGGGAATGCTCCTGGACGTGCGGGTGCTGGTCGCCGCCCCGGGAGCCGTTCTTGGCCTCGTCGGTGCCCTCCTCGTGGGCAAGGCCCTTCTCGCCACCGTGGCCGGCCTGGCGGCGCGGTTCCCGGCCCAGGTCGCGCTCGTGGCCGGCCTCGCCGTCGCGCAGGTGGGGGAGTTCTCGTTCGTGCTCGCCTCCCTGGGTCGCCGCTTCGGCCTCCTCGATTCCACCGAGATGCGGATCTTCGTGGGCGCCAGTGTGATCACCATGCTGGTGAGCCCGTTCGCCCTGAGCGCCGGCCCTCGCCTGGCCGCTCGTGCCGGCCGGCTGGGCGCCCTCGACCGGCTCCTGGGCCGGAGCTGGGAGGACCTGAGAGGGATGTCCACGCACCTCTCCGGCCACGTCGTCGTCCTCGGATTCGGGGTCGGCGGCGAGATGCTGGCCGAGATCCTCCGCGGCGCCGACGTGCCGTTCGCCGTCGTCGACATCAACGCCGAACGGGTGCGGAAGGCCCGGCGCCGGGGCGAGCCGGTGTACTACGGCGACGTGACGAGCCCGGAGACCCTCGAGCGAGTGGGGGTCGGCGACGCGCAGCAGGTGGCCGTGCTCCTCAACGACCCGCAGGCCACGCGGCGCGCGGTGCGGGCGGCGCGACGTCAGGCCCCCGACGTGGCGATCCTGGCCCGCGCCCGCTACCTGGCCGACGTCCCGGTGCTGTTGCAGGACGGAGCCACGCTGGTGGTGGCCCAGGAGTACGAGGCCTCACTCAAGATCATCGGGGAGGTGATGCGACGGGCGCAGCTGGTGACGATGAGCGGGAGCCTGCCGGAGGCGGACGGCCCGCGCCCGCGAGTCGAGGCTCCCGCGAACAGCCTGGCCCCGTCGCTCGGGGAGCGGCTGCCCGCCGGGCTCGAGGTGGAGAGCCTGCCCGTCCACGAGCGGGCCTGGATCGCCGGCCGCACCCTCTCCGAGGCTCATCTCCGTCGCCGGACCGGGGCCAGCCTCATCGCGGTCAGCCGGGGAACGGCCACCGCAGTCCACCCCTCTCCCGAGGACGTCCTCGAAGTGGGGGACGTCGTCTGCCTCGTGGGCAGCGCTCCTCAGATCGCCGCCGCCCGCGACCTGCTGGAAAGCGGTCCGGCGGCGTGATCGGCGGTTGCCGTCCCCCGGGCCACCCTCGCATCCCCGCATCGGCTAGCATACGGGCTGCCGCTCACGGCGTGCGGGAGGACCCGAGTGCCGACGTCGACGACCAACGACAGGGAACACAGCCCCAAGTACATCGCCAGCCTGGCCCTGGGAGCGGCGGCCATCCTCGTCGTCGGCGTCATGCTCAAGCCGCGGAAGCCCGCGATGGAGACGCCCCCGGCGCCCTCGCAGGTCGAGATCCAGCGCCTGGCCCGGCTGTCGGAGCGCCGGGCGCTGGACACCATGACCGAGCACTTCGCCGCGGTGGCCCGGGACCTCGCCTACCGCGTGGTCCAGGTGGGAGCGGGCTCCGGGACGGGGATTCTCTGGGATCCCGACCTCGTGGTGACGGCCGGCTCGCCGGCGCCCGAGTCGACGGTGGTGATGGCGTCGGCCGGGCACCTGCTCACCGCGACCCGGGTGGTCGCCGGGCCGCAGCTTCCTCTCGCGGCCTACGCACTGCCCGGCGAGTCACAGTCGCCCGCCAACCAGGGCGAGGAGGCCGGGGTGCTGGACGCGGCGGAATGGATCCTCGCCATCTGGCACCGGGAGGGAGAGCTCGCCTTTGCTCCCGGGCACTTCCTCGAGTCGCGACCCGCAACCTGCGCGGACCGGGACGTCGAGGAGATCCACGCCAGCGTGGCCCTCTTCGCGGAGATGGCCGGGGGAGGCCTGTTCGATCTCGACGGGGGACTCGTGGCGGTGATCCTGCCCTGCGGCGACCGCCTGGCGGCGCTGAGCCCGGACAGCGTCTCGGTCCTCATCGAGGAGGGTCGTGCCTTCGAGGGGCAGCTGCTGGCGCTCTATGGAATGCGCACCGCTCCCCTGGACGACGTGGCCCGGGGCTACCTCGATCTGGAAGAGGGAGCGCTCGTGAGCGAGGTCTGGAACGGGTCACTCAGCGCCACGTCGGGCCTCCGCCCCGGGGACGTCATCGTGGCCCTGGGCGGCCAGGACGTGGAGTCCCCGCAGGACCTTCAGCCGCTCCTCCTGCCCCCGGAGCTGGGACCCCGACTGCTCGAGCTGCGCCGGGGGAAGGAGACGCTGGAGGTGGACCTCTCGCCAGGGTCGGTGAAGACGGCGAGCGTCGCCCCTGACCAGGACCACGGGATCAGTCTCGTGCCGGCCCCCGCCGGCTTCACCATCGGCTCGGTCTCGGCGGGCAGCTGTGGGGCCGACGCCGGGCTCCGCCCCGGCGACCGCATCCTCCGCGTCGGCGACGCCGTGCCGCGTGACGCCAGGGACCTTCGCCGGGCCCTCGGCCGCCGCCCGGTGCTGGTCGAGATCGAGCGGGGCGCGCGGCGCCTGGCGATGCTGCTCCAGTAGATGAACGAGCTGTCCTCCCTCGGCCTCATCCTCCTGCTGGCCCTCGGCGCCGGCCACCTGGTGAAGTACGTCAGGATCCCGGAGGTCACTGGCTACATCCTCGCCGGCGTCGTCCTCGGTCCGTCGGCGCTGGGGTGGGTGAGCATGCGGAACCTGGCCGCCCTGGAGATCCTCAGCGAGGTCGCCCTCGGCCTGATCCTCTTCTCGGTGGGCACCGTGTTCGAGGCCGCGCGCTTCCGCCGCGTGGGGCGCCAGGTGCTTCTCCTCACGCTCTACGAGTCGGCCCTGGCGGCGATTCTCGTCGTCGTGGGGATGCTGGCGGTGGGGGTGGAGTGGCCGGCGGCCCTCCTGCTGGGGGCCATCGCCATTGCCACCGCCCCCGCCTCCACCCTCATGGTCATCCGGGAGGTCGACAGCGAGGGCCCCCTCACCGACAGCCTTCTCGCCATCATCGCCCTCAACAACATCTACTGCATCATCGCCTTCAGCCTGGCCGGGACGTTCATCGACCTCTCCTCCGGCCTGGATGGCACCGCCGGTCTCCTGGGCACGCTCTACGGCGCCCTCTACCCGCTGGTCTGGCAGCTGGTGGGCTCGGTGGCCCTGGGGTTCCTGGTGGGCCTGCTCCTCGCCCGGTGGGCCGCGATGGTCAAGGAGACCGGAGAGACCCTCATCCTCCTCGGAGGCTCGATCCTCTTCTGCGTCGGGGTGGCCCGGCTTCTCGAGCTGTCGCCCCTCATCGCGAGCATGGCCGTGGGCGCGACCATGGTGAACCTCTCGCAGCGCAGCCAGCCCCTCTTCGAGACCCTGTCCGAGGCGGACCCGCCCTTCTACGCCATCTTCTTCGTGCTGGCCGGCGCCGAGCTGGACCTCTCCCTCGTCGGCTCGCTCGGCCTGGCCGGCGTCGTCTACCTCCTCGGTCGCGCGGTGGGCAAGTTCCTCGGGGCCCGGACCGGCGCCCGGCGTCTGGGCATGGCGCCCACCGTGCGCCAGTACCTGGGTCTCACCCTGCTGGCCCAGGCCGGTCTGGCCGTCGGGCTGACGATCTCGACGGAGCACCGGTTCCCGGACATCGCCCCCACGGTGGTCGCGATCGTCCTGGCCTCGGTGGCCATCTACGAGATGTTCGGGCCCATCAGCACGCGCTGGGCCCTCATGCGCAGTGGCGAGGCGCGCCGCGAGCGCCCCGAAGAGCTGGTGATCTGAGACCCCGGGGGGTCAGCCGCGGAGCTTGCGCAACGCCTGCTTCGCTCGGCGCACCCACGGCCGGACGTTGGGTTCGAGGTAGTCCGGGACCTCTTCCGCCTCGGTGACGATGCGCTGCAGGTTCTCGGCGGCGGCGGCCCGGTCGCCGAGGCGCGCCTGGACCACGGCGCACTCGAAGAGCACCTCGGGGCTTCCCGACCGCGCGGCCAGGGTCTCGAGGGAGACGCGGGCGGCCTCGTCGTCGCCGCAGCCCTGCTGAGCCCGGGACAGCACGAACAGAGCGCGGTCGGAGTCGAAGGCCGTCTCGGCGGCGACCACCTTCTCGAGCTCGGCCCGCGCTTCCTCGTGGCGGCCCCTCTCTTCGAGGGCCAGGCCCAGCTCGTAGCGGGCCTCGAGATGCGTGGGGTCGTGCTCGAGCCCCTTGCGGGCGGCGTGGATGGCCTGGTCCAGCTGGCGGCGCCCGCGGAGCGCGCTCGCGTAGGCCGTCCAGGTGAAGGCGTTCCCGGCCTGGGCGACGTCGGCCTCGGCCGCCCGGAGATCAGCGGGGGTGGCCTCCCGGGTCTCGAAGACCGGGCGAGTGAACAGGTGCGCGGCGAACTCGGCGAAGAAGTAGATCGCGGCGCCGATCGGGCCGAGAAAGAGGATCACCCAGAGCCACCGGGAGACGCCCTCGCGCCGGTAGGCCTCCACCGCCATCCACACCGTGAACGCCACCGCCAGGCTGGCGAGCAGGACCACGCTGCCTCCTCTCTCGTGTCCGGCGGCTAGCTTACCCAAGGGGCTGGCGCCCCGCCACCGCGCCCGGGGCTCAGTAGGCCAGCAGGTCTCGGAGCGCCGGCATCAGGCGCCCCTTCGGTGAATGGAGCGCCTCGAGCGGCCGGGCGAAAGGCACCGGGGTGTCGAGGGCGCCGAGACGGGCCACCGGGGCGTCCAGCCACTCGAAGGCCTCGCGCCCCACCACCGCGGCGATCTCGCCTCCGAACCCGCCGGTCAGGGGCGCCTCGTGGAGAACGAGGCAGCGCGATGTCTTCCGCACCGACGCGACGACCGCCTCGACGTCCCACGGCATGAGTGAGCGCAGGTCCAGGACCTCGATCTCGCGGCCGTCGCCGGCGAAGGCCTCGGCCGCGTTGCGGGCCCAGCCGACGCCCGCCCCGTAGGTCACCACGGTGGCGTCGCGTCCCCGGCGGGCCACCCGGGCCCGGCCGAGGGGGAGGGTGTAGTGACCGTCGGGGACGGGGCCCCGCGCCGAGCGGTACAGGGCCTTGTGCTCCAGGTAGAGGACGGGGTTGCCGTCCTCGAAGGCCGCGATGAGAAGCCCCTTGGCGTCGTGGGGGGTGGCGGGGGCGACCACCTTCAGCCCGGCCACCGAGGTGAACCACGACTCGACGTTCTGGGAGTGGAAGGGCCCGGCCCC
>JAJDNS010000122.1 GCA_022340585.1 Acidobacteriota bacterium | reverse complement strand
GAACTCCACGAGCCCCACCACCAGGGCCGCCGCGACCAGCGTCACCGCGAGCCAGGGCGGACCGAGGAACAGGACGGCGAGGAGCGCGGGCAGGGCCACGAGGGCAGTCCCCACCCGGCGGCCGAGGTTGCCGAGGAAACCCGGGGCGCGGAAGCCGCGGGGCCGGGGACGATCAGACGGTGGTGGTGATTCCGCCGTAGCGTCGCTCACGCTTCTGGTAGTCCCCAATGGCCTGGAGAAGGTGCCGTCGTCGGAAGTCGGGCCAGAGCACGTCGGTCACCCAGATCTCGGCGTAGGCAATCTGCCAGAGGAGGAAGTTCGAGATCCGCAGCTCTCCGCTGGTGCGAATGAGGAGGTCGGGATCGGGTTGCCCGGCGGTGTAGAGGTGGGCGGCGAGCGCCTGCTCGTCGATCCCCGACGGGTCGCGACCGTCCTGGAGCAGCTCCTGGAAGAGCGATCGCACGGCGTCGGTGATCTCGGCCCGGCCCCCGTAGTTGAGGGCGATGTTGAACCTCAGGCCCCCGTTGCCCTTCGTGCGCTCCTGGGCGCGGCCCAGCTCCTGCTGGACATCGGGGGGGAGCTCGTGGACGCGCCCGAGCACCTGGAAGCGGATGTCGTTCTCGAGGAGGGTGCCGAGCTCGGCTCGCAGGTACCGCTTGAGCAGGCCCATCAACGTGGAGACCTCGCTCTGCGGCCTCTTCCAGTTCTCGATCGAGAAGGCGTAGAGCGTCAGGACCTCGAGGCCGATCCGGGCCGAGGTCTCGACGGTGTCACGCACGGCGTCGATACCGGCCCGGTGACCCTCCACGCGTCGCTTGTGGCGCAGCTGCGCCCACCGCCCGTTGCCGTCCATGATCACGGCGACGTGGCGTGGCAACCGGCCGAAGTCGAGCGAGCGGACGAGGTCCGCTTCGTCCGAGCCGGCGGGGACGACGGTGAGCAGGTCCTGCAGGGACATGACGCCTGGTTGCTGGCCTCGGTTCGAATTCGGCGCCTATGGTAGCACCGCGTCGCGCTCCGAGGACCGTGTCGGCAACTGTGTCCTCAGCAGGAGTAGTCGACGCGCACGAGGGTGAGGCCGCAGGGAGCGGCCGGCGCCGGCCACGCTCGCCGGTCACGCGCCTCGAGGGCGGCGGCGAGGGCATCCGGCGTGAGGGCCCCGCCTCCCACCGCGACGAGGCCGCCGACCATGCTGCGCACCATCTTGCGGAGGAAGCCGTTGGCCTCGACCTCGTAGGTGAGCCCTCGCTCGTCGAAGGTGACGTCGGAGCGGGTCACGGTCCGGACCGTGGTCTTCGCGGAGCTGCCGGACGAGGCGAGGGAGGCGAAGTCGCGGCGCCCGAGGAGGAGAGCGGCGCCAGCCTGGACCGCCCCCTCGTCCAGGCACCGGGGAACCCACCCCGCGAAGCGACGCCTCTGGGGCAGGGGCACCCCGCCGCAGTCGAGGACGTATCGGTACAGCTTGGAGACGGCGCTCTTGCGGGCGTGGAACCCGGCCGGGGCGCGAGCGGCGTCGAGCACACGCACGTCGTCCGGCAGGAGGCCGTTCAGTGCCCGCCGGAGGGCGTCGGGCTCGAGGTCGCGGGGCAGGTCGAAGGAGGCCACCTGGCCGAGGGCGTGAACGCCGGCGTCGGTGCGCCCCGCGCCGGCCACGATCACGCGCCCTCCGCCGGCGAGGCGGGTCAGGGCCTCCTCGAGAACGCCCTGGACGGTCCGACCCGACGCGGGCCGCTGGAGCTGCCAGCCTCGAAAGTCGGTCCCGTCGTAGGCGAGAGTGAGACGAAAGAGGGGCACGGACCCCGCACCTCAGCGTGACGCGCGTGAGCCGGGCTTCTCGGGTTTCGAGCCGTCGGCGCAGAGGGGACAGGACTCGGGTGGGTAGGTGGGCACCTCCAGCTGGAGAAGGCTCCGGTGGGGAACACCCAGGTCCACCGTGCCCCCGCTACGATCGACGATGGTCCCCGCCGCCAGGACGAGCGCCTCCCGAGAGCGAACCGCCTCCAGGACCTCCCGGGTGGATCCCCCGGTGGTGATCACGTCCTCGACGACCACGACCGGCTCGCCCGGGGCGAGGACGAATCCGCGGCGCAGGGTCATCGCGCCGTCCTGCCGCTCCGTGAACAGACCCGGGCACCCGAGGGCCCGGGCCACCTCGTGGGCGACGAGAACGCCGCCGAGTGCCGGGGCGACCACCGCGGCCGGGACGCCCTCGAAGAGGGGCCGCAGCCGGTCGGCGAGGGCGGCCCCGAGGGCGCTGGCGAGGGGCGGGTCCATGAGGACCCGGGCACACTGGAGGTATCGCGGAGAGTGGAGCCCGGACGACAGGAGGAAGTGGCCCTCGAGAAGGGCGCCCCGCTCGCGAAAGAGTCGCTCCAGCCCGGCGTTCGTTTCGAGGTCGAGATCGCTCATGGGGACTGATCTTAGCCCGATCCCGTGGGGTCCGGGCCCCGCGGATATACTTCAGGAGTGACCCCTATCTCCGCCGTGATCATCGCCCAGAACGAGGAGGGGAGCCTCGCCGACGCGCTGTCCAGCGTCGCCTTCTGCGACGAGGTCGTGCTGGTGGACTCGGGCTCGACCGACGGAACGCGTGAGGTCGCGGAGGCGGCGGGGGCCCGGGTGGTCGTCAACGCCCCCTGGCCGGGCTTCGTGGCCCAGCGCGATTTCGCGGTGCGGGCCGCGCGCCACGACTGGGTGCTCGCCCTGGACGCGGACGAGCGCGTGTCCAGGGCCCTGCGCGACGAGATCCAGGCCCTCCGTGCCGCCGGCCTGGACCGGGGCGGCTATCGAACCCCGAGGGTGGCGTTCTACCTCGGCCGATGGATTCGGGGCACCGACTGGTACCCGGACTGGCAGGTGCGCTTCTTCGACCGCACCCGGGCCGGGTGGCAGGGCGACCTGGTCCACGAGTCGGTGCGCGTGGACGGGCCGGTGGGGCGTCTCAAGGGCGAGCTCGAGCACCATCCCTACGCCGACGTCTCCGACCACCTGAGCAAGATCGACTCCTACACGACGCTCTGGGCCCGCCAGGCCCACGCCGCGGGGAGGCGGACGAACATCGCCGACATGGTGGCGGGGGCGTCGTGGGCCTTCTTCCGCAACTTCGTCCTCAAGCGTGGCTTCCTCCTCGGCAGCACCGGCCTGGTGGTCTCGGTGCTCAACAGCCACTACACCTTCGTCAAGCTGGCCAAGCTCCGCGAGCTGAGGCAGGCCGGCACCGCCGGGGCATGAGCCTGCGCGTCCTTCACCTGGACAGCGCCGCCACCTGGCGCGGAGGCCAGAACCAGGTGCTCCTCACCGCGAAGGGGATGGCGAGCAGGAACCACCACTCCGTGGTCGCCTGCCGGGCGGGGGCCCCCCTCGAAGGCCGGGCCCGGGCCGACGGGCTCGACGTCAGGGCGGTGCCGTTTCGGGGCGACCTCTGGCCGCCGGCGATCCTCTCGCTCGCACGCACGCTTCGGCGCGACCGGCCGCGCGCCCTGCTGCTCCACGATCCCCACGCGGTGTCGGCGGGGCTCGTGGCCAGCCGCCTGGCCGGGGGAGCGGCGCTGGTCGCGGTGCGCCGCGTGGACTTCCCCCTGCGCGGTGCCTTCTCGCGGCGGAAGTACGCTGCCTGCGACCGGGTGATCGTGGTGAGCCGGGCCATCGGAGAGATCGTCGAGAGCGGCGGACTCGACCCGGCGCGCCTCCGCCTCGTCTACGAGGGGGTCGCCGACCGCCACCCGCAGCCCGGTGGGCGGGCGGCCCTCGCCGAGCTGGGCGTCCCCCCGGGGGCGCCGGTCGTGGGCAACGTGGCCGCCCTCACCGGCCACAAGGACCACGCCACGCTGATCGAGGCGATGGCCCGGCTTCGCCGGCGCACCCCGGAGGCGCGGCTCGTGATCGCCGGCGAGGGGGAGCTGCGGCCCGCCCTCGAGGGGCTCGTCCGAGAGCGTGGCCTCGGAGACCGCGTGGTCTTTGCGGGCTTTCGGCGCGACCTCGACCGGATCCTGCCGGCCTTCTCCGTCTTCTGCCTCTCCTCGCACCTCGAGGGGCTCGGGACCAGCGTCCTCGACGCCATGGCTTTCGGCCTCCCGGTGGTGGCCACGGCAGCGGGGGGGATCCCGGAGGCGGTGGAGGACGGCGTCACCGGACGGATCGTCAGCCCCCGGGACCCGGGCGCCCTCGCCGACGCCCTGGCCGAGGTGCTGGGCCAGGAGGAGCGGAGGCGGGCCCTGGGCGCGGCCGGCCGGCAGCGGTTCCTCGACCGCTTCACCACCGACCGCATGGTGGAGGAGACGGTGCGCGTCCTCGCCGAGGTGGCGTGAGAGTCCGCGCCATCGTGAATCCCCGGGCCGGGGTTGCCCCCGGGGCCGCCCGCCGCGCGGTGGAGAGCGGCCGACCCTCCTGGGGCGACTATGCGGTCCTGCCGACGCGCGCGCCCGGGCACGCCACGGAGCTCGCCCGCGAGGCGGTCGCATCGGGCGCCGAGCTCGTGATCGCGGTAGGGGGAGACGGCACCGTGAACGAGGTCGCCCAGGGCCTGCTGGGGAGCGGGGCCGCGCTCGGGGTCGTGCCGGTGGGCTCCGGCAACGGGCTCGCGCGGGCCCTCCGGCTGCCGCTGCGCCCGGCCGCCGCGCTGGCCGCCCTCGAGGCCGGCGTCCGGCGTCCCATCGACGTGGGCCGGCTCAACGGGGGTCTGTTCATCAACGTCGCCGGTACCGGCTTCGACGCCGCGGTCGGCGCGGCCTTCGACCGTGCCGGCCAGGACGGCAGCCGCCGGGGCTTCGTCGGATACGTGCGTCTGAGCCTGGCCGAGATCCGGCGCTATCGTCCGCCGGCGCTGGTTCTCGAGGCGAATGGTCAGCGGCGGGAGCTGCGGCCCTTCATCGTCACCTTCGCCAACGGTCCCCAGTACGGCTCCGGCGCCGTGATCAATCCCGGGGGGAAGCTGGACGATGGTCGCCTGGAGGCGGTGTCCTTCGAGTACCGGGGTTCGATCGCCCGCATCCTCGTCGCCGCCCCCCGGTTGTTCCTGGGCGGTCTCGACAGGGTCGCCGCCTACGGGCGCGTCAGCGGGACGCGGGTCACGGTGACCGCCGACACTCTCCTCGAGGTGCACCGCGACGGGGACCCGGTGGAGGCGACCGACCGGATCGAGGTGGAGGTCGTCCCGCGAGCCCTCGACGTCGTCGTCCCCGCGGCGACCCTGGCCGACCCGGGAGGACCCTTCACCTCTGGCGCCTGACCCCGGGGCGGCGCGGACCCACTGCTCAGCGGACGGCGGCCTGGGCCTGCTCCAGTCGCTGGCGGATCTCCTGGCGTGCCGAGTCCGGCAGCGGCAGCAGGGGGGCCCGCACCGCGCCGCCGCGGAGCCCGGCAAGATCCATGGCGCTCTTGAGCCCGGCCACCCCCCACCCGGTGGTCACCGCGGTGGCGAGTGGAGTCAGGGCGTGCTGGAGGAGACGAGCCCGGGCGTGGTCACCCGCGACAAAGGCCCCGTGGAGGGCCACGACCAGCCGAGGCACGCAGTTGGCCACCGCCAGGACACCCCCGGTCGCCCCCGCGCACAGCGCCGGGTAGAAGGCCGGCGCGTTGCCGCAGGCCACCTCGAAATCGGCCGGCACCGTGTCGACGATGTGCCCCAGGAGGCCGACGTCGCCGCTCGACTCCTTCATGCCCACGATGCGGGGGTGCCCGGCGAGGGAGGCGGCGAGACCGGGCGGCCACGCCAGGCCGGTGAAGGCGGGCACGGAGTAGAGGTAGATCGGAACCGGTGAGGCGTCGGCCACCGCGACGAAGTGGCGCCGCAACGCTTCCTCGCTCATCCGCCCGCGGTAGAAGTGGGGGGTCAGGACGAGCGCGGCGTCGGCGCCGAGATCGGCGGCCTTCCGGGTGAGGGCCACGGTCCCCAGGGTGCTCTCGGTGCCGGTGCCGGCGAGGAGAAAGCGACCGGGGACCGCCCGACGGGCCGCGGCGACGAGGTCGAGCTTCTCGGACTCCTCGAGCCCGGCCGCCTCGCCGTTCGAGCCCAGAACGAGGAATCCGGCGAGGCCCGTGCCCTTCAGGAAGGCGAGGTTGTCCTCGAAAGCGGCGAGATCGAGGGATCCGTCGGGCCGGAAGGGCGTGACCAGCGGCGGGACGACGCCGCCGAGCGACACCCTAGAGCCCCGGGCCGGGGCGGCGCGGGCCTTCGAGCGGGGCCTCCCGGCTCGGCGCGCTCGGCGCCCCGCGACGTGCGCCGCGAGCCACTAGGCCGCCGGTGTCTTCTTGGCGAGCGCCTCTGCGACCCGCTCCAGCAGCTTGGCGTCGGGCTTCGAGAAGGCGTCGCGGAAGTCGCTCCACACCTCGAGAATGGCCCACAGGCCGGCCTCGGTCCGGATCGGAGCGACCATGGCGCTGCCGGTGGTGAGGCCCACCTCGGCCCAGGCCGGGCTCGAGGTCAGCGTCGACACGACCGTCGCGGCCGAGTCCTTGGCGGCCTCGGCGATGGGGCCCTCGGTCGATCCCACGCGGTCCGGACCCTGGGGCCGATCGAGGGCGATGTGAACCGCCAGGCCCTCACCGTCCGCGACGTAGGCTGTCACCGACGAGTAGCGCGCAAAGCGCCGCTTCATGAGCTCCACGGCCTGGCGCAGCGCCTCCTCGAACGAGGGTGCTCTCTGGATCGTCTCCTCCAGCTCCTGGGCAACCTGCTCCCGCCGCAGCGCGGCCTTGCGGGCCAGGTCGGTCTTCCAGGGCTTGTCCTCCTCACGAATCAACGTCATGTTCACCTCGGTACTGCTCCTTCCTCGGTTGACCGGTCATCGTCGAAACCTTCTCAGACGAGGGCTCGTCCTCCGTCGACACGGAGCACCTCCCCCGTGGTGTAGCCCCCCCCCGCGAGCAGGAACAGCACCGCCTCAACCGCCTCGGCGTGCGTCCCGAACCGCCCCGCGGGAATGCGGCGCTGCACCGCGTCCCCTGCCCCCGGGGGGTCGAGCACCCCCGGGGCCACGGCGTTCACCCGAATCTGCGGGGCCAGCGCGACCGCGAGGCAGCGGGTGGCCATGACCAGCGCCGCCTTCGACGCACAGTAGGCGAGGTGTGATGGCCACGGACGGAGCCCGCCGAGGCTCGCCACGTTGACGATGGCCCCGCCGCCGCGGCGTCGCATGTGCGGCGCGGCGGCTCGGGACGTCATCACCGCGGCCTTGACGTTGACGTCGAACGCCTCGTCCAGGACCTCCTCGGACATCTCGTCCAGGGAGACCCGCCGGAACACTCCGGCGTTGTTCACCAGGAGGTCCAGGCCGTCCAGCTCATCTGCGGCCTCCTCGACGAAGGCCGCCACCTCGCCCGGGACACGCGCGTCCGCTGGCCCCGTGAAACAGCGACGCCCCAGGCGCCGGACCGCCTCGGCCTCATCGAGGGCTCCTCGGCGGCTTTCCCGGTAGGAGAAGGCGACGTCCGCCCCCTCCTCGGCCAGCGCGCGGACGATCGCGCGCCCCAGACCCCTTCCCCCACCGGTGACCACGGCCGTGCGGCCTCGAAGCCTCGGCGCACCCATGGGGACGGGTAAACCCACCGAGTATATCACTTCGGGTCGGCGGCGCCGAGGAACCGCGCGCCGACACGCTTCGGGCCCTTCCCCGGGGTCGGCTCCACCCGGCAGACCACGGCCCGGGCCCGGTAGGTGTCCCGATCACCGAAGTGTCGGCGGAGCGAGAGGGGAAGCTCGATGCTGAGCACCAGCCGGTCGCCGATCGCGATGGGGCGGTGGCTCTCGAAGAGGATGCCGCCACCGCTCACGTTCACGCTTCGAGTGACCTCGGTGAAGCGACTCCCGTCGGAGTCGCGGCCACTGACCGCCAGCGGAAGGTGCAACCCGACCCGCTTCTGCCGCTGCAGAGCGCGCATGGCCTCGCCCTCGGGGGGTTCAGCTCCCCTCGGTGTAGCGCAGCAGGACCACGGTGACGTTGTCCCGCCCGCCCGCGTCGTTGGCGGCGTCGACGAGGCGCTGCGACGCTTCCTCGAGCGAATCCGGGTCGGACAGGATGAGGCTCGAGATCTCCTCGTCGCTCACCATGCCGTGGAGGCCGTCGGAGCAGAGCAGCGCCAGGTCACCCGGCTGCATCGGGTGGTCGAAGACGTCGAGGTCGATGGAGTCACGTGCTCCCACCGCCTTGGTGATCACGTTCCGGAGGGGGTGACGCTCCACGTCGTCCGAGTTGAGGATGCCTTCGCCGAGGGCCGCCGACACCCAGGAGTCGTCCTGGGTGAGCTGCCGCAGCTCGCCGTCTCGGGCCAGGTAGCAGCGGCTGTCCCCCGCCGAGCAGAGCGTCAGGACGTTGTCGGAGACCAGCGCCGCCACCACCGTCGTTCCCATGCCGGCCAGCTCCTCACGGCTCTCCGCGGTCTGGAAGACCTGGGAGTTGGCGAGGCGGACCGCGGTCTTCAGGCGGTTGGCGTCGATGGAGAGATCCGACTCCAGGCCCCAGGGCCAGGTGATCTCCTTCTCGACACCGCTCCTCTCGACGAAGTCGCCGAGGGTCTCGATGGCGATCCGGGAGGCCACCTCGCCGGCGTTGTGACCACCCATGCCATCGCACACCGCGTACAAATGAGAGGCCGGAGCCACGAGGAAGCTGTCCTCGTTCACCTTCCGGCGCCGACCCACATCGGTCCGCCCAAACGCCTCAATCATCGGAACTCGGCCAGCATAGGGGCTTTCCCGGCACCGGTCAAACGCGTCCCCGTCGCGCCGCTCGAAGCAGTTCCGTCATGTCCCGGACCGCCCTCTCCATGCCCACGAGGAGGGCCCGAGCCACGATGCTGTGGCCGATGCAGAGCTCGCTGATCTCGCCGATGGCGGCCACCGGGGCCACGTTCAGGTAGGTCAGAGCGTGGCCGGCGTGGACCTGGAGACCCAGCTTCCGGGCAAGACGGGCGGTGTCGGTGACCTGGCGGAGGGCCCCCTCGCGCGCCCGGTCGTCGGCGGAGTCCGCCCACGGGGCCGTGTTGAGCTCGACCCCCGCGGCCCCGAGCTTGTGCGCTTCCTTCACCTGCTCCAGCTCGGGATCCACGAAGAGACTCACCTCGATTCCGGCCTCGGCCAGGGTCTTCACCGACGAGCGGAGGTGGACGCTGTTGAGGACCGCGTCGACTCCCCCCTCGGTGGTGACCTCCTCGGTGCGCTCCGGGACCAGGGTCACCTGGTCGGGGCTGAGGGTGAGCGCCACCCGCACCATCTCCTGGGTGGGCGCCATCCGGAGGTTGAAGGGGGTGCGGACGATCCGCCGGAGGACCTCGACGTCACGATCCTGGATGTGGCGTCGGTCCCCCCGCAGGTGCACGGCAATCCCGTCCGCCCCTCCCAGCTCGGCCAGCACCGCGGCCTGGACCGGATCGGGCTCGGCGGCCCGCCGGGCCTGGCGGACGGTGGCCACGTGGTCGATGCTGACCTTGAGCCGGATCATGGGCGGCACCTCACACCGCGGGGGGCACGTCGCGCTCGGCCGCCGCGATCAGCTCCTGGGCCCAGCCGCGAATTTGCTCTTCGTCCGGGCCCTCCACCATGAGCCGCAGCTTCGGCTCGGTGCCGCTCCAGCGGACGAGCAGGCGCCCCTCCTTCCCGAGGGCCTCGCGCACGCGCGCGCTCGTCCGCTGCAGGGCCGCCATCTCCTCGAGGGGAAGCCGCCCGGACAGCGCCACGCTCTCGGTGACCTGGGGCACTCGGTCCATGGCCTCGCGGGAGAGCTCGGACAACGGCCGTCCGGTGCGCACCACCAGGGCGAGGACCTGGAGGGCGCCGATCAGGCCGTCTCCGGTGGAGGCGTGGTCGAGGAAGATCAGGTGGCCCGACTGCTCGCCCCCCAGGTTGAAGCCGCCCTCGCGCATCGCCGCCACCACGTTGCGGTCACCCACCGCGGTCCGGTGGAGACGGATGCCCTGTGCGGCCAGGGACCGCTCGAGGCCCAGGTTGCTCATCACCGTGGCGACGACGGTGTCCCCGCGCAGCTCCCCGTCGTGCTTCATGCGGCTGGCGCACATGGCCATGACCGCGTCCCCGTCCACGACCTGCCCCTTCTCGTCGATGACGATCACCCGGTCCGCGTCGCCGTCGAGGGCGATGCCGATCTGCGCGCTCCGCTTCACCACCTCCGCTCGGGCGTTGTCGGGGTGGAGGGCGCCGGCCTCGCGATTGATGTTGACACCGTTGGGACGGACCCCGATGGCCCGCACGCTGGCGCCGAGCTCGGAGAAGACCAGGGGCGCGACCCGGTACGCGGCCCCGTGGGCGGCGTCCACGACCACCCGTATCCCGTCCAGGGTGAGGTCCCGCGGAAACGTGTTCTTGACAAAGGCCACGTACCGTCCGCGGGCATCCTCGAGTTTCTCCGCCCGGCCGACGGCCGGACCGGTGTGTCGCTCCCCCAGGCGCTCCGGCTCCTTGATCAGCAGCTCGACCTCGGCCTCGGTGGCGTCGGGCAGCTTGAAGCCGTCGGCGCCGAAGACCTTGATGCCGTTGTCGGGAAAGGGATTGTGGGAGGCGCTGATGACGATCCCGGCGTCCGCGCGCATGCTCGTCGTCAGGTGGGCGACGGCCGGCGTCGGGACCGGCCCACACAGGAGGACGCGCCCGCCCATCGACGTCACCCCGGAGGCAATCGCGGTCTCGATCATGTACCCGCTGAGACGGGTGTCCTTGCCGATGAGGATGCGGGGCGCGTGGTGCAGCCCCCGCCCGGCCACGAAGGTGACGGCCCGGCCGAGGGCGAGAGCCAGCTCCGGGGTCATGGGGTGCACGTTGGCCACCGCGCGGATGCCGTCGGTGCCGAACAGGGAGCGGGGAGCGGGACGGGTCGCGGTCAAGGTTTCCTCCTGGCGGAAAGGAGCCGGGCCTTCACCTCGGCCGGCTCGGTGAGGACGACGTTCACCCCGGTGTAGCCGGAGGCAATCTCGACCGCCACCGGGAGCGGTCGCACGCCGTCGTGCTCAGGAGGGACGTTGACGTAGGGACGGAGGTCGGCGGCCGAGAGATCGCGGAGCACCCTCTCCGGGCCGCTGACCTCCACGCGGACCGAGGACGGGTCCAGCTTGGCGGGCTGGCCCCGGGTGGTCACCGGGAGACTCTCGAACACCTTCTGGCCGGTCGTCTCCCGGATGCGGACCAGGACGTGAACCTGGCTTCCGCCACTCTCCAGGTACAGGAGCGGGTCCTCGAGGCCGACGTTGACGTCGGCCTCCAGGTCCATGTCGGCACCATCGACGGTGACAGGCTCGGTGAAGGCGCTCTCGATCTCCTGGACGCGGCTCCGGGGGCCGGCCACGGTGACCTCGGGCGGGTCGGCGGAGTAGTCCGCCACCTCGTAGCCGGGGGCCGGGGTGCCGAAGATCCGAGGGTGTACGGGCACCGTCTTGCTCAGGGCGCGCTCGAGGTTGAAGGTGAGGAGCGAGGGAGTGATCCTGACGATCCGAAAGCCGAAGGGAACCTCGATGTTGTCCGCCGTGAGCTGGATGATCTGCTCCCCTTCCCCGGCCCCCTCCAGATCGATGCGGGCGAGGACCTGGTCGGGGTCGAGAGACTCGACCAGCCCGGGCGAGGCCCGCACGCGCACGTCGACGCTGTTGACGAGATCCCCGGTGGTCTCCAGGTCCGAGGGCAGGTTCCGCAGCTCGACCGGCACGGTGAGCCCACGCTCCACCGTCTCCCCGCCGGCGATGACGATCCACAGCACCACGGCGAGGAAGAGGCTGATCACCCGGAGGAGGTTGTCGCCCGAGAGCAGGCTCCTCACCGCTCACCTCCGGTCGGTGCCGGGGCGCCCTTGCCTTCCGCCGGCCGGGAGCCACCGAGCCCGAGGGCGAAGAGGAGAGCGCGGCGCAGGGCGGGCCCGTCGAGGCCACGTCGGATCTGTCCGGCCTCCACCAGGGAGATGGCGCCCGTCTCCTCCGAGACCACGACCGCCACGGTGTCGGTGTCCTCGCTGAGCCCGATGGCCGCCCGGTGGCGGCTGCCCAGCGTCCGGCTCAGCTCCGGGTTCACGGTCAGGGGCAGGAAGCACGCGGCCGCCGCCACCCGGTTGCCCTGGATGATCACCGCACCGTCGTGGAGCGGGGTGGCGGGGTGGAAGATGTTCACGAGCAGGTCGTAGGTCAGCTCGGCGTCGAGGGTGATCCCGGTCTCGATGTAGCTGCGCAGCCCGATCTCCCGCTCGATGGCCATGATCGCGCCGGTGCGCTGGGAGCTGAGCGTCGTCGCGGCGAGGACGACCTCGTCCACGACTTCCTCCTTCTGGTGCTTGGCCGCGGTGCCGAAGAACGGGGTCCGGCCCAGGTGGGCGAGCGCTTTTCGGAACTCGGACTGGAAGACCACGATGATGCCGAACATCAGGACCGGCAGGAACGTGCGCAGGAGCCAGTTCACCGTCTGGAGGTTGAAGAGAATCGAGGCCCAGTAGAGGACCACGAGGACCAGGACACCCATGGCAATCTGGACGGCGTGAGTGCCCCGCACGAACCGGAGGAGCTCGTAGATGATGAACGCAACCAGCAGGATGTCGAGGACGTCCATCCACCGCACGTCGCTGACGGACAGGAAGGCGAGCGCCCGGTCCAGCATCAGGCCGGCCCTCCCGCGTCCACGATCGCGTCACAGACGCGCACGACCTCCAGCATCTCCGCCACGTCGTGCGCCCGCACGACGTGGGCGCCGAGCAGCACACACGCGGCCACCGCGGCCGCGGTGCCCATGAGCCGCCGCTCCACGGGCAGGTCGAGCACCTTGCCGATGAAGCTCTTGCGCGAAGGGCCCACGAGAACGGGCCGGTCCAGGGCGGCGAGGGCGTCGAGGCGCGCCAGCGCCTCCAGGCTGTGGGCGGCGTCCTTCGCGAAGCCGATGCCGGGATCCACGATCACCTGCTCGCGCGGCACTCCGGCCTCTTCGGCGCGAGCGAGGACCTCCCCGAGCTCCGACACCACCTCGGCGGCCACGTCACGGTAGGCCGGCTCGCGATGCCGGTCCTCGAAGCCCCCGCGGCTGTGCATCAGGACCGCCGGCACCTGACGGCTGGCCACGAGGGGAGCCATCGCCGGGTCGAGGCCGAAGGCGCTCACGTCGTTGACGAGGTCCGCCCCGGCGTCGAGCGCCGCCCTCGCCACCGTCGCCTTCGTCGTGTCCACCGAGATCGCCCCTGCTCCCCGCCGCCTCAGGCCCTCGACCACGGGCACGACGCGACGGATCTCCTCTTCCGACGTGACCCTCGCCGCCCCGGGGCGCGTGGACTCTCCGCCCACGTCGACCCAGTCGGCACCTGATTCGAGCAGCCCCAGGCCGTGCGCTACCGCCGCCTCCGCGGTCGGCAGCCGTCCCCCGTCCGAGAAGGAGTCCGGGGTGACGTTGAGGACACCCATGACGAAGGTGCGCTCCCCCAGCACGACCGGCTCCCCCCGGAGGGAGATGCGGTAGTGGCGCCTTCTCCTCGCCTGGACACCCCCTCCGACCGGATCAGGACGTGGGCTTCGGGGCCGCCACCGGGGGCGGCAGGAGGCCACCCATCCCCTGCTTGCCCTCCTCGTCCCGCGCCTCGCGCACCGGAGGAGGAGGGGCGCTCTCCGCGGCCTTTGGCTCGATCGACTCACCGGCGATGAGCTGCTTCAGCTGGCTCGCGTCCAGAACCTCGTGCTCGAGCAGCGCCTCCGCGACCCGCTGGAGGGCATCGCGATTCTCGGTGAGGAGGCGCGTCGCCCGCGCGTACTGCTCGGTGACCACGTGCTTGATCTCGGCGTCGATCTTGAGGGCGGTGGCCTCGGAGTAGTCCTGGTGACGGTTGAACTCCTTGCCCAGGAAGATCTGCTCTTCCTTCTTGCCGTAGGTCAGGGGGCCGAGGGACTCGCTCATGCCCCACTCGCACACCATCTTCCGTGCCATCTCGGTGGCCTGCTCGATGTCGTTCTGCGCCCCGGTCGTGATCTGGTCGAAGGTCAGCTCCTCCGCGATGCGCCCGCCCATGAAGACGGCGATGCGGGCGTCGAGCGCCTCCTTCGTCCAGTTGTGCTTCTCCTCGTCGGGCAGCTGCTGGGTCAGGCCGAGGGCCATCCCCCGCGGGATGATCGTGACCTTGTGCAGGGGATCGGAGTGGGGCACCAGCGCCGCCAGGAGGGCGTGGCCGGCCTCGTGGTAGGCGGTGACCTTCTTCTCCTCCTCGGTGATGATGAGGCTCTTGCGCTCGGCTCCCATCAGGACCTTGTCCTTGGCCGACTCGAAGTCCCTCATGGTCACGAACTTCTGGTTGGCGCGGGCGGCCATGAGCGCCGACTCGTTGACGAGGTTGGCGAGGTCGGCCCCGGAGAATCCCGGGGTGGCTCGGGCCACCACCGAGAGGTCGACGTCTTCGGAGAGGGGGATCTTCTGGGTGTGGACCTTCAGGATTCCCTCGCGGCCGCGGACGTCGGGCCGCGAGACCACCACGCGGCGGTCGAAGCGCCCGGGACGGAGGAGCGCGGGGTCGAGGACGTCGGGACGGTTGGTGGCGGCGATCAGGATCACGCCGTCGTTCGACTCGAAGCCGTCCATCTCCACCAGAAGGGCGTTCAAGGTCTGCTCGCGCTCGTCGTGTCCCCCGCCGAGCCCGGCTCCCCGGTGACGGCCCACCGCGTCGATCTCGTCGATGAAGATGATGCAGGGAGCGTTCTTCTTGCCCTGCTCGAACAGGTCGCGCACCCGCGAGGCGCCGACCCCGACGAACATCTCCACGAAGTCGGAGCCGGAGATGGAGAAGAAGGGCACGTTCGCCTCGCCGGCGATCGCCCGGGCCAGGAGCGTCTTCCCGGTGCCCGGGGGCCCCATGAGGAGAACGCCCTTGGGGATGCGCCCCCCGAGCTTCTGGAACTTCTGCGGCTCGCGCAGGAACTCGATGATCTCCTGGAGCTCCTCCTTGGCCTCGTCGACGCCGGCCACGTCCTTGAAGGTGACCTTCTTCTGCTGGCTGGCAAGGAGCTTGGCCTTGGACTTGCCGAAGCTGAGGGCCTTGTTCCCGCCGCTCTGCATCTGCCTCATGAAGAAGACCCAGAAGCCGATGAGGAGCAGGAAGGGCGCCCAGGAGATCAGCATGTTGGCCCAGGTGGGCGTCTGGTCGGGCTGGTAGTTGACCGTGACCTGCTTCGACAGCAGGGTGTCGACGAGCTTGTCGTAGCCAACCGGGGCGAACGTCCGGAACGCCTCCTGGCTCACGGTGTGCCCCTTGATCTCGTTGCCGGTGATCGTGACGTCGGCCACCTGCCCGGCCTCGACCTGGGCCATGAACTCGCTGAACTTGACCGGCGTCTCCTTCTTCTGGAACTGGGCGAAATGCCAGGCCAGGAAGACGACGACCAGGAGCGACATCCAGAGCATCACCGTCTTGAGCGTTGGGTTCACTTCTGCTGCACCTCCAACGGCCCCCCAGAACCGTCTTCTCCCCCCCGCGGACCGTGGGGGAGGAACTGTTTATTTTACTCCAGTTTATCCGCCCGGTGCGGGATCCGGTGGTGGGTGGGGGATCGTCCCGACGTAGGGCAGGGCCCGGTAGCGGCCCTGCCAGCCGAGCCCGTAGCCGACCAGGAAGCGGTCGGGGGGGGGGTCCGAGAGGGTGAAGGCGGCCCAGTTGGGGTTGACGTCGATCCGGCGCGCCTCGGGCTTGTCCACGAGGGCGCAGACCTTGAGGCTCCTCGCCCCCAGCTCGTGGACGTGGCCGAGCAGGTAGCTCAGCGTGATCCCGGTGTCCACCACGTCCTCGACGAGGAGGACGTCCTGGCCCTCCAGAGGGAAGTTGGTGGCATAGGAGATCTCCGTGCGGACGATCCCGGCCTCGCGCTCGCGGTGAACGCTGACCCGAACGAGGTGGAAGGTGAGATCGAGGGAGATGCGTCGGACGAGGTCGGCCATGAACACGACGCTGCCGTTCATCACCCCGAGGACACACAGCTGGCGGCCCTCGAAGGCCCGGGTGATCTCGGCCCCGAGCTCGGCGACGCGGCGTGCAATCTGCTCCTCCGAGTAGAGAACGTCCGCCTTCTGCCTCAAGGTTCCCTCCCGAGCGGTGCTTCCCGGGTCTCCGCCTCGCGAGGGCCCAGGCACAGCTCGCCCTGACGATAGCGGACTTCGCGCCGGCCCGGAAGCGGTAATCGGCGGCCCGGTGAACCTTTCGAGCGGGCCAGCTCCAGGATGCGCTCCACGTGGACCGCCCGGACGCGGGCCAGCCCGCCGGCCCGACGCAGGGCCTGGCGGGCGGCGACGCGGGCGACGGCGGGCGGGGCGGAGGCGAGACCAGGGGCGTCGAGGACGATGCTCGCGCCCTCGGCGCGGGCGATTCTCTCCAGGAGCGCGTCCGCCTCTGCCCCCAGGTGGGCGGCCTCCTCGGCCAGGAGCCCCGCGGTGCGGGCCAGCCCCTCGCGCAGCGCCGGGTTGAAGCGTGCCTCCAGGTAGGGCAGCAGCTCGTGGCGCACGCGGTTGCGGAGGTGTCGGAGGTCGGCGTTGGACGGGTCCTCGCGCCAGCCGAGCCCCCGATCGCGAAGGTGGGCGAGCACCTCCTCGCGCGAGACCTCGAGGAGCGGCCGCAGCAGACGGCCGACGCGGGGACGCATCCCCCCCAGCCCGGTGGCCCCGGCGCCCCTGAGGAGGCGCATGAGCAGCGTCTCCGCCTGGTCGTCGCGGGTGTGAGCCACCGCGATCACGGCGGCCCCGGTCTCCTCGCGGACCCGGCGGAGAAAGCGGTAGCGCTCCCGGCGCGCCGCCTGCTCGAGGCCACCCCGCTCGCGGCGGGCCCGGGCCGACACGTCGGCCTCCGCGGCGTGGAACGGCACCCCCAGGCGCTCGCAGAGGCGGCGGCAGAAGGCGGCATCCTCGACGGACTCCGGGCGCAGCCCGTGGTCGAGGTGAGCCGCCACCACGCCGAAGCGGTGCCGCCCGGCGAGAGACACCATGGCGTCCAGAAGGGCCACCGAGTCGGCGCCCCCGGACAGGCCCAGCACCACCCGCTGTCCGGCCAGGGGGACGCCGGAGGCCCGCAGCGCCCGATCGACGGCCGCAACCAGCGAGGGTAGCTTCAAGGCCGGGGGCCTCCGATCGGGGAGGGATGGTGGCGGTGCAGGGATTCGAACCCCGGACGCCGCGGATATGAGCCGCGTGCTCTAACCAACTGAGCTACACCGCCACGGGACTGGAAGACGGAGCGTCTCCCCGAACGACCAGTCTACCCCAATCCGGCAGGGCCAGCACCAGCCCCCGCCCACCGGCCCGGGGTGCCCGACCACGCTCCCGGTCCGAACCGGTGTCCGGGGGGAGTCCAGGTCCGGCTTCCCACCGTTCTGCAGGTTGGCTGAGACTCGAGAAGGAAACAGGCCTATTCAATGCGAATGCTCAACGCGGCAACGGGGAGTCTGCGGAACACTGCCACACGACGTGTTCCGCAGACGTGAAGGGCCGCGTGCTATACTCCCGCTCCACCTCCTCTCGGCGATGAACTGCCTCCGCTGCGACAAGAGCGAACTCGAGAGCCGGCTCCACAAGTGCCCCATCTGCTTCAAGTGGATCTGCGACGACTGTGGCAAGAGGGACTATGGCCGGACCTTCTGCAGCCAGCGGTGCGCCGACCAGTTCTTCTTCGGTGACGACGAGGAGTGAGGTGGGTTTCGTGATCTCGAACACTCCTGTAGGTTCGGAGCAAGTGAAGAAGGAAACAGGCTTCACCAATACGAACGTCCCGGGCAGCAACGGAATGTCTGCGGAACGAAGCTTCGTAATGCGTTCCGCAGACGTAAGATGAGCTTCCCTGAAGAGCGCCCGCGCCGGCTCCGGCGCACCGAGCGGATGCGCGCCATGGTGCGCGAGACCCGCGTGACCCCCGAGCACCTCGTCTACCCGCTGTTCGTGGCCCCGGGCGAGGGTGTCCGCAAGGAGATCTCGTCGCTGCCCGGCTGCTTCCACCTCTCGGTGGACGAGGTGGCGCGGGAGGCCGAGGAGGTCGAGGGGTTGGGCATCGGCGGGGTGATCCTCTTCGGCCTGCCCGCGGCCAAGGACCCGGAGGGCTCGGAGGGCTACGCCGACCACGGGGTGGTGCAGGAGGCGACCCGGGCCATTCGGGCCTCGTGCCCGGAGCTGCTGGTGATCACCGACGTCTGCCTCTGCGAGTACACCTCGCACGGGCACTGCGGGGTGATCGTGGACGGCGAGGTGAAGAACGACCCGACGCTGGAGCTCCTCGCCCGCCAGGCGGTGTCCCACGCCCGGGCCGGCGCGCACATGGTCGCCCCCTCGGACATGATGGACGGCCGGGTGGCGGCGATTCGGACCGCTCTCGACGGCGCCGACTTCGCGGAGCTGCCGATCCTCTCCTACGCCGCCAAGTACGCTTCCGCCTTCTACGGCCCCTTCCGCGAGGCCGCGGACTCGGCCCCCCAGTTCGGCGACCGTCGCGGGTACCAGATGGACCCCCCCAACGTGCGCGAGGCCCTCCGAGAGGTCCGGCTCGACGTCGAGGAGGGGGCGGACATCGTGATGGTGAAGCCCGCCCTGCCATACCTCGACGTGATCAGGGCGGTGGCCGAGAGCTTCGATCGGCCCGTCGCCGCCTACAACGTGTCCGGCGAGTACGCCATGGTCAAGGCGGCCGGGGCTCGCGGCTGGATCGACGAGGAACGGGTGATGCGGGAGACCCTCACCGCCATCCGCCGGGCCGGCGCCGACATCATCCTCACCTACCACGCCAAGGACTACGCTCGGGCAGCCCGTTGACCCGATCCGAGGAGCTGCTCGCACGAGCGAGGAAGACGATCCCGGGCGGGGTCTCGAGCCCGGTGCGGGCGTTCAGGGCGGTGGGCGGCAGCCCGGTCTTCCTGGCCCGGGCCGAGGGAGCCCGGGTCTTCGACGAGGACGGTCGCGCCTACGTCGACTACGTGGGCTCGTGGGGCCCGATGATCCTGGGGCACGCCCACCCGGCAATCCTGGAGGCGGTGGGTGCGGCCGCGGCCCGGGGCACGTCCTTCGGCGCCCCCTGCGCGCTCGAGGTGGAGCTGGCGGAGCGGGTGGTGCGCCACGTTCCCTCCGTCGAGAAGGTCCGCTTCGTCTCGTCCGGCACCGAGGCCACGATGAGCGCCCTCCGGGTGGCCCGGGGGTTCAGCGGGCGGAGCAAAATCCTCAAGTTCGACGGCTGCTACCACGGGCACGCCGACTCGCTCCTGGTCGCCGCCGGGTCCGGGGTGGCCACCCTCGGCATCCCCGGCTCGCCCGGGGTGCCCGAGGGTACGGTCGCCGACACCCTCGTCGTCCCCTTCAACGACGTGGACGCGGTGGAGCGGGCGGTGGCCGAGCACGGCCCCGACCTCGCCGCGATCATCGTGGAGCCGGTGTGCGGGAACATGGGTGCGGTGGCGCCCGGACCCGGCTACCTGGAGGCCCTCCGGGAGATCACCCGGAAGAACGGGACCGTCCTCATCTTCGACGAGGTCATGACCGGCTTCCGCCTCGCCCTCGGCGGCGCCCAGGAGCTGTTCGGCGTCACCCCCGACATGACCTGCCTGGGGAAGATCCTCGGGGGCGGCCTGCCCGCCGCCGCCTACGGCGGCCGGGCCGACATCATGGCCACCGTGGCCCCCGAGGGACCGGTCTACCAGGCCGGAACCCTCTCCGGGAACCCCCTGGCCATGGCCGCCGGCGTCACCGCCCTCGATCTGCTGACCGAGCCCGGCGTCTACGCGAAGCTCGACGCCACGAGCGCGCGGCTGGCCGACGGTCTCGCCGGGGCGGCGCAGGCCGCCGGCGCCACCGTGACCGTGAACCGCGTGGGGTCGATGGTGACGGTCTTCTTCCAGCCCGGCCCGGTCACCGACTACGCCAGCGCCCGGGCGTCCGACACCGCGCGCTTCGGCCGATTCTTCCACGCCATGCTCGAGCGTGGGGTCGCGCTGCCTCCCGCGCAGTTCGAGGCCGCGTTCGTCTCCCTCGCCCACGGCCCGGCGGAGATCGACGCCACCCTGGCCGCCGCCACCGAGTCCTTCCGCGAAGTCGCGGACTCCTAGCCAGCCGCTCGGGCTGCCGCTCATGGCCGGCTCGCTCGTCGGTTCGGCTGCGGTCGGCCACCCGCCTGCGGGCCCGCAGGCTTCGAAGTGAAGCAGGGTCCTCGGCGGGACCCGGCCGCCGCAGCCTCGCTGTCCCCCATGTCCTTCGCGGCTAGAGCGGCAGCCTGAGCCCCAACTCCAGCGAGCCCCCAGGAGTCTCGGAGCCCAGGGGCCATCGTTCTGGAGCCCCAAGGGGGTCAGGTCGCGAAAACACCCCGACCCACCCCACTGCAGCCCTCCTTCACTCCGCCCATCAGCTCCCGCAGCCCTGCTTCCATTCCTCTCAACAGACCTGACCCCAGCGTAACGGGAGCTCCGGGCTCTACTGGGCTTTCGCCTGACGCTGCCTTCGGAGTTCTTTGCGCTCCTGCTTGAGCATCTGGCGGTACTCCTTGCGGCGCTTGCGGGCGGCGACCGGGTCGTCGGTCGGGAAGTTGGCGCTGAGGACGATCTCGCCAGGCTCGGTGCCGGAGAACAACCCTCCGAGGGTGAGCACCTTCGCCGGCAGGTAGCGGTACGTCGCGACGTGCCGGTACCGGGGGCTCGCCTGCAGCGAGCGGTCGACGGCCGGGCTGACCAGGAGCAGATACCGCCGGCGCGACGCGGCCAGCGGCCACACCTCGCACCGCTCGTCCGCGGTCAGGCGCGCGTGGAAGAGGATGTCGCGTCGAGCCCGGGAGGGGTCCCGGCAGACCGCGAGGCGCAGGTCGGGGCGGTGCCGAAGCTCGCGGGCCACGTCCGCTACGATCGCCTGGTTGGGCTGGGCACGGGAGAACGCGGGGAGGAAGAACACCACGACCACGAACCACCAGGAGGCCATGGCGCCCCCCAGCAGCCCCAGAACCCGTCGCGGGGTCGGATGCACCGCCACCATGGCGGCCGCGAGGGCGCTCGTCGCCAGCACCCCCCCCAGGAGGAGCATCACCCCTCGGCCCGGCAGCCATTCCGCCGGCAGGCGCGGGGGGCGGAGGACCACGGCCGCGAGGACGGCCGCCATGAGCAGGAGCACGGCACCGGACCAGACCCGCTCGAGCCGCCGCCACGGTACGCCCACGAAGAGCCGCCCGAGGAGAAGAGACAGCGCCGGGTACAGCGGCAGCAGGTAGTAGTCGATCTTTCCCCGGGACACGACGAGGGGTATCAGGACGAGTGCGACCCAGGCGGCGAGGAAGAGGGCCGGGCGGCGGCCCGCCTCGTCTCTCCCGTCCCTTCGGCGCAGCCGCCACAGCGCCAGGGGGAGAAACGGGGACCACGGCAGCCCCTCGGCCGCGTAGGCCGGGAGGTAGAACCACGGGGGACGCCCCACGTCGTAGGCCTGGCCCGCGAAGCGCTCCAGGTTCTCGCGGAGGAAGAAGTACTCGAGAGGCCCCGCCCCGAGCCTTCCGTAGACCAGCGCGAACCACCCGAAGCCGAGGGCGAAGAAGGCCACGAGGCCGACGGCCAGCGCTCCCCAGCCGACGGGAAGCGGGCGGCGGCGATTCGCCAGGAGCAGCAGCAGGAGGGCGAGACCCGGAACGAGGAGGGCGATGGGACCCTTGGTCGCGAAGCCGAGCCCCAGCGCCGCCCCCAGGGCCGGCACCGTCCACGCCGCCGGGTGGGGCCGGTACGCGCGGACGCCGAGGGCGACGGACAGCGTGGTGAGGAGCGTCAGGGGCATGTCGGACATGGCCACGCGGGCGAAGATCAGGAACGCGAGGGTCGTGGAGAGGACCAGGGCTCCGGCGAGGGCGGTGCGCCGACCGAAGAGGAGCACGCCCAGCCACACCGTGGCCAGCACCGTTCCCAGGGCGGCGAGGGCGGGAACGAGGCGGGCGGCCGCCGCCTCGGCGCCGAGGCCGAGGAAGGCTGCGCCCATCAGCCAGTAGGCGAGCGGGGGCTTGTCGAAGAACGGCTCGCCCTGGTAGCGGGGCACGACCCAGTCCCCGGTCTCCACCATGGATCGGGCGGCGTCGAGAAAGTAGATCTCCGCCCGCTCGAGGGGTGCCGCGCCCAGGTTCGGCAGGATGAGAGCCAGAAGCCCCAGGAGGAGGAGGGCAAGAGCGGAGGCGAAGCGCAACGAGATGCTCAGGCGTGGGCCGGGGAGCCCGGGGCCTGGTCCTTCAGGTGGAGCTGCCCGCAGGCGGCGAGGATGTCCTGGCCGCGGGGGCGGCGGACGGACACCGTCACGCCGGCGTCGACGAGGGCGGCGGCGAAGGCGTCGACGTCCCCGGGCCGGGGAGCCTGGAACGGGATCTCCGGGGCAGGGTTGAGGGGGATCAGGTTCACCTTGAAGCGCCGCCCCCCCAGGCGGCGGGCGAGCTCGCGGGCGTGGGCGGGGGTGTCGTTGACACCGCGGAGGAGCACGTACTCGAGCGTGACTCGACCGCCGCGGGGGGTCGGGTAGGCGGCAGCCGCGGCCAGGACGTCGGCCATGGGGTACTTCTCCTCGATGGGCATGAGGGCGCGCCGCAGCCCCGGGTCGGGCGCGTGCAGGCTGATGGCGAGGTTCGGACGGATGTCGTCGCGGGCGAGCCTCTCGAGGGCGGGAAGGATCCCGACCGTCGACACCGTCAGCTTGCGCGGGGGAAGCGCGAAGCCCTTTGGATCCATCAGGATCCGAAGCGCCGACACCGTCGAGTCGTAGTTGAGGAGCGGCTCGCCCATGCCCATGACGACCACGTTCCAGGGGAACGGATCCTCTTCCCGACGCTCCGGGTGCGTGGTCGCCGCGGGGTTGTCCTCCATCACCGCGGCCACCTGGCCGAGGATCTCCCACGTCTTCAGGTTGCGCTGGTACCCGGCAATGCCGGTCAGGCAGAAGGCGCACTTGAGTGGGCAGCCGGCCTGCGTCGAGATGCAGATGGTACGACGCTCGCCCTCGGGAATGTAGACGGACTCGATCGTCGCCCCCCCGTCGAGTCGGAAGAGGTACTTCCGGGTCCCGTCGAAGGAGAGGGAGCGCTCGGCGATCTCGGGCCACCGAAGCGAGTAGCGCTCGGCGAGAGAGGAGCGGAGCGCCTTCGGCAGGTCGGACAGGGCGTCGATGCCCCGTGCGCGCCGGTGGTAGAGCCACTCGAAGAGCTGACGGGCCCGGTACCGCCGCTCACCCAGCTCCGCGATCACCTCGCCGAGGGCGTCACGGCTCATCCCGAAGAGGTTCGGCGGGCTCATCCGGCGATCATACCGCGGGGGCTCCGGTGTAACATCCGCGGGCGATCATGCCCGAGCCCGACGACGACACCACTCCAGCCCCTCGCGTGCCGGCCGCCGTCGACGCCGGCGGGCATCTCCCCGAGTACGCCACGGTCGGAGCCGCGGGAGCAGACCTGCGGGCGAGCGGCCACGTCGAGATCCCTCCCGGGGGCCGGGCCGCGGTCCCGACCGGTCTCCGGGTCCAGATCCCCCACGGTCACGTCGGCCTCGTCTGGCCGCGGAGCGGTCTCGCCGTGCGCCACGGCATCGACACCCTGGCCGGGGTCATCGACAGCGACTACCGGGGCGAGGTGCGCGTGGTCCTCGTGAACCACGGCCCCGAGCCGTTCTCCATCGCCCCCGGGGAGCGGGTCGCCCAGCTCCTTCTCCAGCGCGTGGAGCGGGGCGACTTCGTCGCCGCGCCCGAGCTCGAGGAAACCGAGCGCGGGGGGGGCGGGTTCGGCTCCACCGGACGCTAGGGCCCTCGCCGTCGTCGAGACCGGAGAGGCCGGCGGGCGAGGAGCGTGGAGAAGCCATGCTATCGTCTGGATCCATGAGGAAAATCGCGTGTGCGGTCGGGCTGGCGCTGGCCGGGTCCCTGTTCTTCACGGCCACGCCCCTCCAGGCTCAGGGCTACCAGACGAACGAGGGGCCGACGTTGCAGATCGCGCCCTTCGCCGGATACCACTTCGGCGGCTCCCTCTGGTCCGAGATCCTCGACCAGAAGTACTCCTTCAAGAGCGGGCTCGACTACGGTGGCACGATCGACATCGCGCTGGGTGAGTCGTGGCGGTTCGAGCTGCTCTACCTGCGACAGGAGACGACGCTGGAGAGCGCGGGGGCCGCCGGGCCCCAGTTCGACATCACCGTCGAGCGCTACATGGCCGGGCTCGAGGAGGAGAAGGGCGAGGGAAGCGTCAAGGCCTTCGGCACGATCCTCGCCGGAGCCACGCGCTTCGTGCCCGACTTCGCGGACGCCAGCTCGGAGCTCTACTTCTCCGCCGGCCTGGCCCTGGGCGTGAAGAGCTTCTTCACCAGGAACGTCGGCCTGCGGCTCGAGGGGCGCGCGTTCTACACGGTGGTGGACGGCGGAGGCGAGGCCTTCTGCGGGGCCGGCCAGTGCCTCTTCAGCTTCTCCGGCTCGGGGATCTGGCAGGGAGACTTCAGCGGCGGCCTGATCATCGCGTTCTAGGGGCCCCGCCCCGCCGCCGGCGGGCGCCGATCCCAGCCGTCGGCCCAGCATGTCGCGGGCCACGACCGGCTCCTCCGGGACCGGGAGTCCCGGCGCTCGCACCCGAGCGGTCCCCGGGGCTAGTATGAGAGTTTCCCCTTTCCCGGGGCCCCACGAGGACACCAGCCATGGAGCTCGACCGCATCGTCATCACCGGCGCGCGCCAGCACAACCTCCGGCACGTCAACGTCGAGATCCCCAAGAAGAGGCTCGTGGTCCTCACCGGCGTCTCGGGCTCGGGAAAATCGTCTCTGGCCTTCGACACCCTCTATGCCGAGGGACAGCGTCGCTACATCGAGAGCCTGAGCGCCTACGCCCGCCAGTTCCTGGGGCAGATGGACAAGCCTCTCTACGACTCGATCAAGGGGCTCGCCCCCACGATCTCCATCGAGCAGAAGACGGCGAGCACCAACCCCCGGTCCACGGTGGGAACGATCACCGAGATCCACGACTACCTGCGCGTCCTGTGGGCCCGGGTGGGGCGACTGAGCTGTTACCAGTGCGGGCGGCGGGTCTCCCAGCAGTCGGCACAGCAGATCGTCCGCGAGATCCTGGACCTGCCCGCGGCGACGAAGTTCCTCCTCCTCGCCCCCCTCGTGAAGGAGCGCAAGGGCGAGCACCGCGAGGTGATCGAGGAGGTGCGCAAGTCCGGCTTCACGCGGGTCCGGGTCGACGGGACGGTGGTCAGCCTCGACGAGGACATCCGCCTCGACAAGAAGAGGAAGCACTCCATCGACGTGGTGGTCGACCGTCTCGTCGCGAAGGCGGGCATCGAGCAGCGCCTCACCGACTCGGTGGAGACCGCGCTCCGGCACGGGGAGGGGATCGTGATCGTGGCCCCGGAAGATCGGCCGGAGATGGTCCTTTCCGAGCACCGGGCCTGCCACCATTGCGGCCTCTCGTTCCCGGAGCCTTCGCCCCAGCTCTTCTCCTTCAACTCGCCGCAGGGGATGTGCCCGGCGTGCTCGGGCCTCGGCACCCGGATGGAGATGGACCCCGAGCTGGTCGTGCCCAGCCCCGGACTGTCGGTCAACGAGGGCGCGGTGAAGCCCCTGGGGGCGGTCGGGGAGGCCACAACCTGGGGAAGCGACATCGTGCGGGCAGTGGCCCGTGAGCGGGGGATCGACCTGAACGCCCCCTGGCACTCGTTGCCGGAGGAGCACCAGCGGATCCTCCTCTACGGCACCGGCGGCGAGCGCATCAAGGTGAGCTACCGCGGCTCGATGGGGACCGGGTCCTTCCGCATGCGGTACGAGGGCGCCGTCAACTCCATGATGCGGCGCATGCGGGAAACGAAGTCGGAGGACATGCGGCAGTACTACCAGCGCTTCCTCTCGTCTCGCCCCTGCTCGGCCTGCGGCGGACAGCGGATCCGCCCCGAGGCCCTGGGCGTGAAGATCGGGGGGCGGGCGATCACCGAGATCACCGCCCTGTCGGTGGCCGAGGCCCACGACTTCTTCGGCTCCCTCCGTCTCAAGGGGGCAGAGGCCAAGATCGCCAGCGAGCTCCTCAAGGAGATCCGGTCCCGGCTGCGCTTCCTCCTCGACGTCGGGCTGACCTACCTGACCCTGGACCGGGCCGCCCCCACGCTCTCGGGAGGCGAGAGCCAGAGGATCCGCCTCGCCAGCCAGATCGGGTCCGAGCTGACCGGCGTCATCTACGTCCTCGACGAGCCTTCCATCGGGCTGCACCAGCGGGACAACATGAAGCTCCTCACCGCGCTGAAGCACCTTCGCGACATCGGGAACACCGTGGTCGTGGTCGAGCACGACCGCGAGGCGATGGAGGAGGCGGACTGGCTCATCGACTTCGGTCCCGGGGCCGGGCGCCACGGAGGGGAGATCGTGGCGGCGGGCACTCCGGCACAGGTGAAGCGGTCGAAGGCCAGCCTCACCGGGCGCTACCTGAAGGGACAGCTGTCGATCGAGCTGCCCTCGCGGAGGCGGACCAGCGACGACCGGGCAGTCGTGGTGCGAGGGGCCAGCGAGAACAACCTCCGTGATCTCGACGTCCGCTTTCCCCTCGGCGTCCTCGCCTGCGTCACCGGGGTCTCCGGGGCCGGCAAGAGCACCCTGGTGAACCACATCCTCTACCCGGCGGCGGCGCGCGCTCTTCACCGCAGCGACCGGGTGGTGGGTCGACACCGGGAGATCGAGGGCCTGTCCGAGATCGACAAGGTCATCGACATCGACCAGAGCCCGATCGGGCGCACCCCGCGCTCGAACCCCGCGACCTACACGAAGGTCTTCGACCTCATCCGCGACTTCTTCGCCGCCCTGCCCGAGGCCCGCATGCACGGGTATGCCCCGGGACGCTTCTCCTTCAACGTCAAGGGGGGGCGCTGCGAGGCCTGCCAGGGCGACGGGGTGAAGCGGGTGGAGATGCACTTCCTTCCCGACGTGTACGTCCCCTGCGAGGTGTGCCACGGACGGCGCTTCAACCAGGCCACCCTCGCGGTCAAGTACGGCGGCCGCTCGGTGGCGGACGTCCTCGACCTGACC
Organism: Acidobacteriota bacterium; assembly: GCA_022340585.1. GTDB lineage: Bacteria > Acidobacteriota > Vicinamibacteria > Fen-336 > Fen-336 > JAJDNS01. The sequence continues at coordinate 13,027 of JAJDNS010000122.1, read as the reverse complement.
GTCGACGAGGCGCTCCAGCTCTTCAAGAACCACCCGAACATCCGCCGCGCCCTCGAGACGCTCGCGGACGTCGGGCTCGGGTATATCGCTCTCGGCCAGTCGTCCCCGACGCTCTCGGGCGGCGAGGCGCAGCGGGTGAAGCTGTCCCGGGAGCTCTCGAAGCGTTCCACCGGACGGACCCTCTACATCCTGGACGAGCCCACCACCGGTCTCCACTTCGACGACATCCGCAAGCTCCTGCGCGTCCTCGACCGTCTCGTGGAGAGTGGGAACACCGTGGTCGTCATCGAGCACAACCTGGACGTCATCAAGACCGCGGACTGGGTGATCGACCTGGGCCCCGAGGGGGGTGATGGGGGCGGGCGCCTGGTGGCGGAGGGCACCCCCGAGCAGGTGGCGAAGGTGAAGGGGTCCTACACCGGGAAGTTCCTCGGCCCGCTCCTTCAGCCCTCGCGCCGCACGGCGCCGAAGCGGCGGTAGTCAGGCCCGGGGGTGCTGCTGGGTCAGGCAGTGGAGCGTGCCGAGACCCCAGACGAGATCCACCGCGTGGATGCCCACGACCGGCCGGTCGGGGACAAGCTCGGCCAGGACGGCGAGGGCGTCGCGGTCCCGCGGGTCGTTGAAGGTGGGCACGAGCACGCAGGCGTTGGCGATGTAGAAGTTGGCGTAGCTCGCGGGCAGGCGCGTGCCGCCGAAGACGAGGGGCGACGGCATGGGCAGATCCACGACCTCCGGCCTGGAGCCATCGGCGAGGCGCGCCCCCTGGAGCCGCTCCCGGTTCTCCTCCAGGACGCGGTGGTTGGAGTCGGCTCGATCATTCTCGCGACACAGGACAATCGTCCGCTCGTTCACGAAGCGGCAGACGTCGTCGACGTGGCCGTGGGTGTCGTCCCCGGCGATGCCGCGGCCGAGCCAGATCGTCTGGGTGATCCCGAGGTTCTCGAGAAACACCTGCTCGTAGTCGGCTCGCTTGAACCCCGGGTTGCGAACCTGGACGAAGGGGTCGAGCAGGCACTCCTCGGTGGTGAGCAGGGTGCCGCGACCGTCGACGTCGATGGCACCGCCCTCCAGGACGACCGGCCGTCCCTTGAAGACGGCGCGACGGAGCTTCAGGTCGTAGGCCCGAGCCACCCGCTCCGGCACCTGGTCGTCCTTCTTCCAGTCGTGGTAGCGGGCCCAGCCATTGAAGCGGAAGCGGGCCACCGCGACCTCGGGCTCGGGGTGCTCGCGCCGGACGCAGAGGGGTCCGAAATCGCGGGCCCAGCCACGGTCGGTGGGCCAGGGAAAGAACTCGACGCGCTCGGTGGCCGCCCCCACCCGCTCGAGCACCCGGCGGGCCCGGGCCTCGTGAGCCTTCGAGGGGACGAGGATGCGCACCGCCTCTCCCTCCGCCACCTTGCGGACGATCTCTCCGTACACCCAGGGAATGGGGGCGAAGCGCCCCGGCCAGTCGCTCGTGTTGTGGGGCCAGCCCAGCCAGGTGGCGTCGTGGGGCTCCCACTCCCCGGGCATGCGGAAGGCCTCGAGGTCCGGGTCGAGGGCGGGGCTGGCAGCCACCGGCGCTACTCGGGATCCAGGAAGCGCCGCTCGATGCCGGCGTAGGCGTCGATGCGACGGTCGCGGAGGAAGGGCCAGTTCCGACGCACGTCTTCGATCCGGGACAGGCTGACCTCGCCCACCAGGATCTCCTCGCGGTCGGTCGAAGCCTCGGCGATCACCACCCCGAAGGGGTCGGCGAGGAACGACGAGCCCCAGAACTCGAGCCCGTCACCGCCCTCGGGCGGGACCTCGTGACCCACACGGTTCACGACGGCCACGTAAACCCCGTTGGCCACGGCGTGGGATCTCTGGATGGTCTGCCACGCCGAGCGTTGCTCGGGGCCGGACTCCTCCTTCTCGGCCGGGTGCCAGCCGATGGCGGTCGGGTAGAAGAGGATCGCCGCTCCCCTGAGCGCGGTGAGCCGCGCCCCCTCGGGATACCACTGGTCCCAGCAGATGAGGGTGCCGATGCGCCCCGGTCTCACGTCGAAGGCCCGGAACCCGAGGTCCCCGGGGGTGAAGTAGAACTTCTCGTAGAACAGCGGGTCGTCGGGAATGTGCATCTTGCGGTAGATCCCCACCGTCCGACCGTCGGCGTCGATGACCACCGCGGAGTTGTGGTGGAGCCCGGCGGCGCGCCGCTCGAAGACCGGCACCACCACCGCGACGCCGGCGTCCCTCGCCGCCCGGCCCAGGGCCTCGGTGCTGGGTCCCGGCACCGGCTCGGCCAGGTCGAACAGCGCCGCGTCCTCCCGCTGACAGAAGTAGGGCGTGCGGTACAGCTCGGGCAGGCAGACGACCTCCGCGCCCGCCCCCGCCGCCTCCCGCAGCTTCGCCGTCGCCGTGTCGACGTTCTCGTCGGGGCTCGCGGACATGGCCATCTGGACCAGGCCCACCCGGAACCGCGGCTTCGCAGTCATCACCCTTCGTCCTCTTCCTCGGCCGGCAGGACGTACTCGAGCCCGTCCTCGTCGAGGGGAGCGGCCGCGTCCAGGCGCCGGGCCAGGCCGATGACGCGGAAGGCCCACAGCGTCCGGCAGACCTCGAAGTCGGAGAGAGGGGACTGAGCGCACAGCGCCTCGAGGTCGCGGCTGCCGTCTATGGCCTCGAGAAGACCGAGCTGCTCGGGGGTGAGGGGCAGGCCCCGCAGCAGGGCGTCGGCTCCCTCCTGCGCCACCCACCGCGACTCCAGGTCCCCACAGCCCTTCTCCACCCGGTGCCAGGCTTCGATGCGCGAGATCCCCTCCAGAATCAGCTGCGGCGTGCTGATGTTCAGGGTGATCGACTCGCCGGGCGCGGCACCCTCCTCGAGGTGGTAGTCCCCGCTGTCCCACTCGAAGGCGTGGAGGATGATGTCGCGGGTCTGGTCGACCACACCCTTCACCAGGTCCTTCGGCTCGAGGAAGCCTCCCTCGACGAGGATGGTCCCGAAGCGCTTCCCCGAGGCCAGCTTGCGCACCGCGTCCTCCATCTGACGGAGGGAGATGGCGCCGCGTCGCAGCAGGAGCGGCCCCAGGCGATGGTCGGTGTTGGAGGACGACGCGAAGACGAGGCGACCCCCCTCCACCGTCACCCCGATCCTGGAGCCCGGTCGCTCCACCCTCAGCACGCCGGTCCAGCTCCGCTGGCTGAGGTCCTGGAAGACCTCGGTGATGTCGCGCTCGGCGAGAGTCCCGTCGCCCATCAGCGCCGCCTCCGCCGCTTCTCCGTCTCCTCCAGCAACGCCCCCGCGAGGAGGGGGACGAGCAGCTCGTGGTGCCCGGTGAGGCGGTAGCCCCGGCCGCTGTTCTTCACCGGTCGTTCGACGACGTTGACCCCGGGGCGGTAGGACTGGATGAAGTCGAGGTTGGCGGTGGCGAAGTCCTCGACCACGTGGCCGAGGTTGCGGGCGAGGGTCACCGCCTTGAGGAACACCTCGGGCAGCACCACCGCCGAGCCCACGTTCAGGTAGACCCCGCCGCCCCCCAGACCCGCGACCTGGGCCGCGAGCAGGCGGAAGTCCAGGTGGGTGGCCCGGCCCACGGCGCCCGGATCGCACGCCGGGTGGACGTGCACGATGTCGGTGCCGAGGGCGACGTGGACGGTGGCGGGGAGGCCGAGTCGCCAGGCCGCGGCCAGGAGGCTCGCCTCGAGGTGCCGCGGGCGGGGGCGACGCTCCGAGAGGTGGCGGCCGACCGACGCCCCCAGGCCCAGCCCGTCCCGCTCTCCCTCGACCACCGCCCGGTTCACCTCCTCCCCCGTCTCGCGAGCCATGCCAAACGCCCCGGCGGCCAGCCCGTCGGCGACGTCCTCCGACGTCTTGCCGGCCACCGCGAGCTCGAAGTCGTGAACGATCCCCGCCCCGTTGAGGGCGATGGCCGACACGTAGCCCCTCTCCATGAGGTCGATCAGGACGGTGGACAGGCCCACCTTCAGAACGTGGGCACCGAGACCCCACACGATGGGGCGGCGCCGCGCGCGCGCTCGCAGAATCTCGTTGCGCAGGTCACGCAGCGTCTCGGCCGCGAGGATCCGGGGAAGACCGTCGAGGAAGGCGGAGAACGATGCCCCCGGGCGGTGGGGGCGCGCGAAGTCCCCGAGGGTGACCTTGCTGCGTCGGCGGGAGAGCGGGTAGGTCGTGACGCCGTCGAGGGCGAGGGGCTCGCGGGGAAGCGGGCGGCGTCTTCTTCGCTCGCGGGCCATCAGCGATCGATCGACTCCTCGACGATCTGGCAGAGCACGTGCACCACCATCACGTGGACCTCCTGGATGCGCGCGGTGTCGGTGTGGGGAACGTCGACCAGGTGGTGGACGAGGCCGGCGAGGTCCCCGCCTCCGTTGCCGGTGAGGCCCACCGTCACCAGGCCCCGATCGCGAGCGGCGCGGAGTCCGGCCACGACGTTGGGGGAGCGGCCCGAGGTGGTGATGCCGATCGCCACGTCGCCCGGGCGGCCGTGGGCCTCGACCTGTCGCCGGAAGAGCGCGTCGAAGCCCAGATCGTTGCCGAGGCCGGTGACCACCGAGGGGTCGGTGCTGAGCGCGATCGCGGACAGCCCCGAGCGCTCGCGACGGAAGGGACCCACGAGCTCGGCGGCGAGATGCTGGGCATCGGCGGCCGAGCCCCCGTTCCCGAAGGCGAGGAGCCGCCCACCGTCGAGCAGGCTCCGGGCCACTCGCGCCCCGATCTCGAGGAGGAGAGGGCCGCTCTCGCCGAAGAACCGCTCCTTCAGCGCAACGCTCTCCGCTACGAGGTCCCGGATGTCCTCCGCCTTCATGTGTGCCCCATTATCGGTGAGGCGGTCGGGCCGCGCCAGCAGGCGCCCAGCGGCTCAGGCGCGCCGCAGGTGGACGGTGAGGACGAGGGACGGAACGGCGGGGTCGTCGGTGCGCACCTGGAAGACCTCTCCGTCGCGCACCCCGGCCGGGATCTGCACCGGAACCGGCAGCCGTCGGCCGACCTTGCCCTCGCCGAAGCAGCGCGTGCAGTCGAAGAAGGGCCCCCCGGTGCCCCCGCAGGCTTCGCACGGAGACGTGACGGGGACGTCGAGGGAGAGCACCCCTCCCGCCGCCGCCTCAGCCCTGCCGAGAACGATCTCGCCGGTGAGGCTGGCGGGGTGGAAGGGGCGCCGCAGGTCGCTCGCCGGACGCCGTCGAAGCAAAGACCAGCCAACCGGCCCGGACCGCTCCTGCCCCCGCAGAAGCTGGTCGTAGCTCTGCCGCCGGTAGGCGTCGGTCAGCGTCTCGTACGCCACCCTGAGCTCGGCGGGCACGTCGGTGCCGGAGTCCGCCTCCGGCGGCTGCTCCCGAGTGAGCCGACGGAACGCCCGCTTGATAGCGGTCACGCTGGCATCCCGGGGAACACCGAGGATCTGGTAGTAGTCCTTGGGCTTCTCCATCCCGGTCACACCATAGGTTGTGGTCAGAAGCGGTGTCAAGTGCCTTTCGGGGGGCGCCCGAGACGGGTTCCTCGGCCCCGCCGCGGGGTCATCACCGGCCCGGGAGGAGTCCCGGGGGTTTGACCCGACGAGGGAACTCCCCCACACTGCGGGCGCTCCGAACCGCGCTGCGTTCCCATGAAGAAGCCACTCCGCGTTCTCGCCCTGGTCGACGAGGACCTCGTGCCCCCGGACGACACCGAGGGCATCGACACCGTGAACGCCCCCTGGAAGACCGAGTTCGACGTCATCGAGACGCTCCGGGAGGAAGGCCACGAGGTCCGCGCCCTCGGCATCGGCGCTGAGCTCGCCCCCATCCGGCGCGCGATCGACGAGTTCAAGCCCCGGATCGCGTTCAACCTGATGGAGGTCTTCGACAACGTCGCCTCCTTCGATCACAACGTGGTCGCCTACCTCGAGCTGCTGCGCCTGCCCTACACCGGGTGCAACTCACGGGGGCTCGTGCTCGCCCGGGACAAGAGCATCAGCAAGAAGATCCTCCACTACCACCGGATCGGCGTGGCCGCGTTCGAGGTCTTCCCCCGCGGACGACGCGTCCGACGACCGCGGCGCCTGCGCTTTCCCCTGATCGTCAAGTCCCTCACCCTCGACGCCTCCCTCGGCATCTCCCAGGCCTCGGTGGTGGAGGACGAGGACCGTCTGATCGAGCGCGTCCGGTTCGTCCACGAGAGCCTCCAGACCGACGCCCTGGTCGAGGAGTACATCGAGGGTCGGGAGCTCTACGTCGGCCTGCTCGGCAACCGCCGCCTGCAGGTGCTGCCGGTGTGGGAGCTGGATTTCTCCGGCATGCCGGGGGAGTCACACAAGATCGCCACCGAGCGCCTCAAGTGGAGTCTCTCCTACCAGAAGAGACACCGCATCATGACCGGGGCGGCCAAGGACCTCCCCGACGACGTGCGGAAGCACATCGTTTCCGTCTGCAAGCGAGTTTACCGGCACCTCGCGCTGTCGGGCTACGCGCGGATCGATTTGCGGCTACGCGAGGACGGGCGCGTGTTCGTCATGGAAGCGAACCCCAACCCCCAGCTGGCCTACGGCGAGGACTTCGCCGAGTCGGCGGAGAAGGCGGGACTCGACTACGGCCCCCTCCTCGACCGCATCATGGCCCTGGGCCTCCGCTGGGAGACCCGCCGCCTCGGCTAGCCACGCCGGCGGATCCCTCCCGACGACGGAGACGAGCCGGTCCTACTTCTTCACCGGGACGAACGTGACCCCGTTCTTGAGGAACCCGTCGTCGAGCTTCTTGCCCTGCTTGCGGCTGGTGGCGAACACCTTGATCTCGGCGGCGCGCTCCGGTGTCTCCTCGAGAGGCGGAAACTCGCAGACCCCCTCCGGCTCGACCGGAAGCCGGAAGGTGCTCGTCCGTGCCGGCTCGTACTGGTCGTCGATCGCCTGGACGTAGTACTCGATCGCCTTCGTCTTCTTCTTGCGGGGGGGAGGGAGCGTGCCGCAGTAGCTGATGCCGGTGAAGGACATGTCGACGAAGCTGTAGTACCTCTCGCCGGCCCGGCGGAAGTAGAGGCGCGCGGCGGCCACGGTGCCGTCGTCGCTGATGGCCGCGCACAGGGAGATGGCCTTGCCCGGTACGGTGCACAGCGCCGGCTGATGGTCCACCGCCGGGGGGGCGTCGGCCCAGGAGAGGGCCGGGGCGAGGGCAAGGACGAGCGCCGGAGCTCGGCACGCCCTCTTCATCGAACCCGACCGCCAGCCAGCCACCCCCCGATCTTACCGGAGGGGTCCCCTCACTTCCAGGTGAGGGTGTTGCGGTAGGTCTCGCGCTGGGACGTGAAGACGACGATCTCCATCTCCCACGACCGCGTGTTCCGCTTCCACACCTCGTTGCGGATCTGGAACACGAGGGCGCGCTGGTGCGGGGCCACGACCGACGCGCTCGGGGCCACTCGACCCTGCTGCTTCCGGCCGTCGATGGTCGTGGTGACGACCATGGTGTCCAGCTGGATGGGCTGCGAGCCCTCGTTGCGAAGGTACGCGGCGACGCTGTAGCGCTCGCCGGCCTTCGGAGAGCTGGGCGAGACCTCGAACGCGAGGTCGCCCGGGAGCGCCGCGCCTTGACTCCCCTGCCGCACCTCCACCCCGGGGGAGGCCTCGAACCCGGGCGGGACGCCTCCCGCGTCGCTCACCGATCTCCGGGCCACCGAGCCCGAGGAAACCAACCGGCGGGTCGGCGGACCGGGCGGCGGCGCCGGCGCCCGACTCGCGGCGGTCTCGGCCATGGTCTTCGCGGCGACCGCGTTGCTCTTGCCGGTGGCCGCCGCCGGGTTCTGCGGGTCGAGGCGGAGGGCACGGTCGTAGGCGGAGATGGCCGCGTCGTACTGCCGGGCGGCCAGGGCGTTCGTGCCCTCCTCGATCAGCTGGCCGACCCGGCGCGTGTCCCGCTGCCGCTCGGCCGCCGCATCCGCCGCCGCCTTCTGCTCCGCGGCGACCTTCGCACGGTCGACACGTCGACTGAGATCGACGGCGGCCTGGTCCCAGGGCGCGAGGGACCGGGCGGCGGCCGCTTCGCGCTCCGCGGCCGGGAGGTCGCCACCGGCGAGGGCGGCCTCCCCGGCCTGGAGGCGTGTCGCCGCCTTCTGGCCATTCAGGGCGTTGTCGAGGATCTGCTGGGCGCTGGTGTTCGACGGGTCCTCGCGCAGCGCTCGTTGGGCGCTCTCGACGGCCTGGCCGTACCGACCGGCCTTGAAGGCGTCATCCGCCCGCCGCACCGATTCCGCGGCCACGCCCCCGGTCTCCGCGAAGGTGGGCTGGGGAGCGGCCGTCGGGACCGGGGTGGCCGGAGTGGGAGCCGGGGTCGGCGGCGGCGCCGGGGTGGCCGTGGGCGAGGCGGCCAGGGTCACTGGGGGCGACGCCGATGGGGTGGATCGGGCGCGCCAGGCGACGTAGCCCAGGCCGGCCACGGTGGCGGTGGCGGCCGCGGCCAGGGCGATCCAGGGCAGCGGGTTGCGGCGCTGGATGCGCCTCGGACGGAGCTGTTTCACCGGTGGCGGGCCGACCCGTCCGCTGCCGGGCCGTGGAGCGGGCGGTCGGCTCTCGGCATCGAGGGCGACCGTGGCGCGCGCCCCGCTGCCCTCCCCCGGGACGACCGTCCGCCCCGGAGTCTGGGTGAGAGGCTGGGGTGAGTGGGGGGGTGCCTCGAGATCGAGCAGTGCCTCGAGGACGTTCTGGGACGAGGCCGTGGTGGCGTGGGCCCGGAGCCAGTCGCGCAGGTCCACCGCGAACGCGGCCGCGGTCTGGTAGCGCTCGTCGATGTCCCGGGCGAGGGCCTTCTTCAGGATGGGCAGGAGGGCGTCGTACTCGACCCCGGCGGGAAGGAGATCGAAGTTCGGCCTCTCGTGGGTGATCTTGTAGAAGATCGCCATGAGGTTGTCGGAGTGGAAGGGGCGTCGACCGGTGACGAGCTCGAACAGCATGCAGCCGACGCTGAAGAGGTCGCTCCTCCCGTCGATCCTGTCACCCTTCACCTGCTCCGGGGACATGTAGTCCGCGGTCCCCACCACGCTGCCGGTGCCGGTCATGGACGAGGTCGTGAGGTGCGCCACCCCGAAATCCGTGATCTTCACCGAGTCGTCGGTGACGACGAAGATGTTCGCGGGCTTGATGTCGCGGTGGATGATCCCCTGCTCGTGGGCGTGGGCCAGCCCGGCCAGCACCTGAACGATGATGGCCACCTTGCGCTCGAGCGTCATCGGCGGTGGCCGGCGCATGGCCCTCTGGAGGTCCTGCCCCTTGAGGAGCTCCATCGCGATGTAGGGCGACCCGTCGTCGAGGTTGCCCAGGTCGAAGACCATGACCACGTTGGGGTGCGTCATCTTCGCGATGGCCTTCGCCTCGCGCTCGAAGCGGGCCTTGAGCTCGGGGTCGTCCACGATCTGGGGAGACATGACCTTGAGGGCCACGTCGCGCTCGAGGACGGTGTCGCGAGCCAGGAAGATCTGGCCCATGGCGCCCTTCCCGATCGGGCGCGTGATCTCGTACTTGCCGACCTGCCCAGTGAGCTCGCGCGGACGGGCCTGGTTCGGGTCGGACGGCTCACTCATCGGCGCACGTGGACAGACAAGTCCCCTCCGGGCAAAGAATTACACGGCAAAGGAGGAGGGGTGTCAAATGAACTCCTGCCGCCGCTCCGCGGCGGCGGAAGTGTCAAATGCGGGGACGCCGCAGGGCGCGGCGCCCCCGCTTTCAGCAGGTCGAACGACCCGGAGTGGCTACTGCGTCTTCCCGGAGACCGTGAGGTGCGCGCGGCGGTTCTGCTGCCAGCACGCCTCGTTGGACTCCATGCAGACCGGGACCTCCTTGCCGTACGACACCGTGCGCAGCCTCTCCGCGGGGACACCGAGGGAGACCAGGTAGTCGTAGGCGGCCCGGGCCCGGCGCTCGCCCAGGGCGAGGTTGTACTCGACGGTGCCCCGCTCGTCGCAGTGGCCCTCGACCGTCACCTTCAGGAAGTCATACTTCTTGAGGGTCTCGGCGTTCTTCGACAGGTTGGCCCGGTCGCCCTCGCGGATGTCCGACTTGTCGTAGTCGAAGTAGATGTCCTGGAGAAGGCCCATGCGATCGATCTCGTCCGCGGACATGGCCTTGAGCCGAGCGTACTCGTCGACCTGGGGCGTCACCTCGGGCTTGGGCGGGGGCGCCGGCGGGGGCGCCTCCGGGGCGACGGGCGGGGGCGGGGGCGGCGCGGGCGGGGGTGTCTTCTTCCCGCACGCCACGAAGCCGACCGAAGCCGCCAGCACGAAGATGATGGCCGAGTGTTTCATGTGTGACTCCCTCTATCGGGCGTCTTCCCCTGGACGGGAACGGTGCCCGGCTGGTGCCTGCGCGGCGCGGACGGCGACGCCGTCACGCCCGCCTCTTCTCGTCGTCGGACGGCTCGTCGCGGAGCGAGCGCTTGAAGTTGCGAATGCCCTCGCCAACACCGCGGCCGAGCTCGGGCAGGCGGCTGGCCCCGAAGATCAGGATGAGGATCAGAAGAATGAGGAGCATCTCGGGCAGCCCGAGACCGAACATGAGTGCCTCCCGTGCGCGCCTTCAAGCGCCGCGCCTTGATGATATACCGGTCAGGGTTCGCCCACCACCTGGACGACTCGCAGGGCCTCGTTCAGGCGACCCCGCCGGTATCCCTCCGGGTCGATGCGGACCTCGGCGTACCCGGCGGCCCGGACCGCGGCCAGGGCCGCCTCGCGGACCTCGGGAGCCCCGAGCCGGGACATCTCGTCGCGAGCGATCTCGACGCGAGCGCTGTCTCCGAGGTGACGCACCCTCAGCTCCCGGAAGCCGAGCTCCCGGAGCCCGGCCTCGGCCCGATCGATGCGACGCAGGGCCTCGTGCGTCACCGCGGTGCCGTAGGGCACGCGGGAGGACAGGCAGGGCGACGCGGGCAGGTCCCAGGTGGGCAGATCGAGCTCGCGGGAGAGGGCCCGGATGTCCTCCTTGCCGAGGCCCGCCTCGGCCAGGGGCGCCCGCACCCCCGCCTCGTCGGCGGCCCGGTGTCCCGGGCGGTAGTCGGAGAGGTCGTCGACGATCAGCCCGTAGGCGACGTGGGACAGCCCTTCCTTCTCGGCCAGCGGGAGCAGACGACGGAACAGCTCGCTCTTGCAGTGGTAGCAGCGGTCCTCGGCGTTGCGCGCGTAGCGCGGGTCGTCGATCTCCCGGGTCCGGACCATCCGGTGGGCAAAGCCGAAGCGGCGGGCCACGTCGAGAGCCTGCTCACGCTGGGCGGCGGCGAGCGACTCCGAGTCCGCGGTCACCGCGAGCGCACGAGACCCGAGCACTCGGTGGGCCACCACCGCCAGGTAGGCACTGTCGACTCCCCCGGAGTAGGCGACCAGCACCGAGCCCATCTCCCGCAGGATCCGCTCGAGCCCGGCCTGCTTCGCCGATGGCACCCTCACTCCTGCCACTCCTCCTCGTCCTGCGGGGCCAGGGCCAGCTCCAGGGGTCCCATGCCCACCACCTCCAGCTCGACACCGCATTCCGGGCAGCTGATGATCTCCCCCTTGTCGACGTCGAACTCGTCCATCTCCACGTGGGCTTCACACTCGGGACAGACGGCCATGTGCGTGTCCTCCCCGAAGGAAAATCATACCCCAGCCGGGTCTCCTCAGGGGCCCCAGTCCGGGGAGTGGCTCGTGTGCCAGAGAGAGCTCTCCAGCGTGGCCAGCTCGCGCCCGTCCATCCCGACGAGGCGCACCTCCTCGGTCTGCCAGGGCAGGAAGGTCCTCAGGGGATGGAGTCGGTTGTCGTGGTTGAAGGTCACGGCGAGGAACCTCCCGTCCGGCGACGGCGCGAGGGTGCGGTAGACGATCGACCCCTCCACGAGCGTCTGACGCCCGCCATCGGCGTCGAGCACGTCGATGCCGTGGCGCTTCCCCTCGCTCCAGGCGCAGACCAGGCGGCCGTCGGGGAGGAAGCGGGGCGAGCGCTCGTTCCGGAAGCCGCCGGTCAGCCGCCGGGTCCGCCCGTCGGCGAGATCCACCCGGAACAGGTGCCCCTCGCGCACGAAGACCACGCCGGTGCCGTCGGGGCTCGGCGCCGGGGTGGTGTCGTCGTCGCGGCGGGGCTGGGTGAGCGGGTGCCGCCCCACCGCGCCGTCCGCCCCCGGCTCGATGAGGTGCAGCCGCGCCGGCTCTCCCGGGCGTTGCGCGGAGACGACGAGTCTCCGGCCGTCCGGCAGCCACGCCGGGGATGCGTCCTTCCAGTCCACTCCCAGCGTGAGGATGTCGGTCTCTCCCGTCGCCACCGCCACGAGGCCCAGGCCACCGTCCATGGAGAAGGCGACCCGGGTCCCGTCGGGAGACACCGCGGGCTCTCCCACCGCCTCGCTGCCAAAGGTGAGGCGACGCTCCCGGTCTCGGGGAAGCCGCCGCCAGTAGAGCGCCGGGATCCCGTCCCGATCGCTCACGAAGACGAGCCCCCCGCCGAGGCGGGGCGGGAGCCCGGGGCCGCGCCGCAGGGCCACCCACGCCGCGGCCCCCGCGGCGACGACCACGAGGACCCCGAGGGCAGTGGCGCGCCGGGACATGGCCTCCAGCGTATCAGGCCAGTGAAACGCCCCGGGGGCGGGCCCCCGGGGCGTGGTGCGTCTCCGACGGGCGGAGGATCAGAACGACCAGCGCGCTCCGAAGGTGAGCTGCCGCGGCGACACCAGGCCAGTAGGAGCCCCGTACTCTACGGGCTCGTCGATGCCGGCGTAGCTCTGGCTGGGCACGCGGTTCTGGATGAAGCTGACGGTGTCGTCGTTGAACAGGTTGAAGACGTCCATGAACAGCGAGAACCGGTTGCGGCTCGCCCCGACGGTGAAGTGCTTCTCCACGCGCGCGCTCACGATGTGGCGCATGTCGCGGCGGTTGCTCCCCCGGGGCTCGAGGAAGATCCGGCGACCCGAGGAGTAGGGATACCCGATCTCGTCGAAGGAGTACTGCTGGTAGGGCGTGTAGGGCCGTCCCCCGAGGAGCAGGTAGCTGGCGTTGATGTTGAGGTCGATGCGGGGGAACTGGTAGCTGGCGAAGACCTTCAGCTCGTGCTCGAAGTCGTTG